>NZ_JUOS01000144.1 GCF_001075875.1 Streptococcus oralis | reverse complement strand
AAAAGATGCGACAGTAGTTGTAACATACCCAGACGGAACTAAAGATGAAGTTCCAGTTAAAGTTACTGTTAAAGATTCGAGTGCACTAACTCAACCAGAAATCACAACAGATCTTACAGGTAAGGCGGGTACTAAGACTCCAGTTGAGGTAACAGCAGACCCAGGATCTAAGGTTGAATTGTACGATAAAGACGGCAACAAGATTGGTGAAGCAACAGCAGGAGAA
>NZ_JUOS01000008.1 GCF_001075875.1 Streptococcus oralis | reverse complement strand
TGCAGAAAACACTCAAGTGATCGATACAACTAAGTTCGCCTTCGGACGTTACTACAAGTTTGACATCCCAACAACAGTGAAAGCTGATGTTCCTGGCGGAGTAGATATCGAAAATACTGCGGCTCAAGTAGTCAACTACTACAACCCAACCTCTAAGACAGTTGAAAAACCAAGCAAACCAACCGAGAAACGTGTGAACAGCGTACCAGTACAAGTAGAATTCAACTTCACTAAACGCTTGGAAGGTCGTGAATTGAAAGCGAACGAATTCAGCTTCGTTCTTAAAGATTCAACAGGTAAAGTTGTTGAAACTGTAACGAACGATGCATCTGGAAACGTT
>NZ_JUOS01000143.1 GCF_001075875.1 Streptococcus oralis | reverse complement strand
GCTACCGCACTTGTTGATGCTGATGCTGAGGCTACTGCACTTGTTGATGCTGAAGCTGAAGCCACTGCGCTAGTTGATGCTGAAGCTGAAGCGACCGCACTTGTTGATGCTGAGGCTGAAGCTACTGCACTTGTTGACGCTGAAGCTGAGGCTACTGCGCTGGTTGACGCTGAAGCTGAGGCTACTGCACTTGTTGATGCTGAAGCTGAAGCGACCGCACTTGTTGATGCTGAGGCTGAGGCTACTGCGCTTGTTGATGCTGAGGCTGAGGCC
>NZ_JUOS01000142.1 GCF_001075875.1 Streptococcus oralis | reverse complement strand
CGTATATATGTTACTGACTTCGTCAGTTCTATCTACAACCTCAAAGCAGTGCTTTGAGCAGCCTGCGGCTAGCTTCCTAGTTTGCTCTTTGATTTTCATTGAGTATAAAATAATCTTCTTCTAGTTTCGCATACAATGATGAATTTTGTCAAGCACTAATCAAAAAGAGCCTGAAATTTACTTTCAGGACTCATTTTTTTATTTGATTTTTTCTTCTTCGTAATCACCATTGCTACAAACAATCTGCTTACCGCCACCACGGACTTTTTTCTCCATGAGGAAGTTGCCACATTTTGGACAATCTCGTCCAACAGGCTTGTCCCAAGAAGTAAATTCACATTCTGGATAGCGATTGCAACCATAGAAGATACGATTACGCTTGGTTTTTCGTTCAATAATTTGACCTTGATGACAGCTTGGACACTCAACACCAATCTCTTTCACGATAGCCTGTGTATGACGGCAATCTGGGAAATTGCTACAAGCATAAAACTTACCAAAACGACCTAACTTAATCACCATCGGACTACCACACTCTTCACAATCAAATCCCGCTGGCTCATCCTTGATTTGGATTTTTTCCATTTCCTCTTCGGCTTTGGCAACCTCTTTAGAGAAGGGTTTGTAAAATTCATCAATGACTCGTTGCCATTGTTCTTTACCAACTTCGACATCATCTAGTTTACCTTCCATTTCAGCTGTAAAGGTCACGTTGACGATATCTGGGAAGTATTCAACAATCAGTTTATTGACAATTTCTCCCAGTTCTGTCGGTTCAAAACGCTTGGCTGCCAAACGCACATAATAGCGCTTTTGAATAGTTTCAATAGTGGGTGCATAAGTTGATGGACGTCCAACCCCATTTTCTTCCAAGGTCTTAATTAAAGTAGCCTCAGAATAACGTGCTGGGGGTTGAGTGAAGTGCTGCTCAGGTTTACTATTGACCTGTTTGACCACATCACCAACTGCCATGTCCGGCAACATCTTATTCTTATCTGAGTCATTGTAAATGGCCAAGTAACCATCAAACTTAACTTGACTACCATTTGCTGCAAATTGAACTCCATTTTGAGAGAACTTAACAGCCATGGTATCAAAGATAGCACCAGTCATCTGACTCGCTACAAAACGGTTCCAGATAAGTGTATAAAGCTTAAGTTGGTCTTTGTCTAAGTATTTAGCAATCTTTTCAGGTGTATTAAAGACACTCGATGGACGAATAGCCTCATGGGCGTCTTGAGCACCAGTAGCATTTTTGACCTTACTACCATGCTTAGAATACTTACTACCAAAACGTTCATTGATGTAGCTTGCAGCTTCATTTTGTGCAACTGGACTGATACGAGTCGAGTCTGTACGCATATAGGTGATCAAACCTTGGACGCCCGTACCAATATTAATCCCTTCATAGAGTTGCTGGGCAACCATCATGGTCTTTCGAGTACGGAAATTGATTTTATTAGCTGCATCCATCTGCATAGTTGAGGTAGTATAAGGTAGTGGAGCGTTACGCTTGCGCTCTTTTTTATCTACCTGATCCACTGTAAAGTCTTTGCTGGATAGGTGAGACAAGACTTCTTTGACCTCTTCATTACTAGTCAATTTCATCTTCTTGCCATTCATTCCATAGAAGGATGCTTGGAATTGCTTAGTCCCCTTTTTGAAGACTCCATCAATAGTCCAATATTCTTCTGGTTGAAAAGCATTGATCTCATTTTCACGGTCAATGATTAACTTGAGCGCGACAGACTGAACACGGCCAGCTGATAAGCCCTTCTTGACCTTTTTCCATAAAATTGGTGAAATAGAATAACCTACCAAGCGGTCCAAGATACGACGTGCTTGTTGGGCGTCCACCAAATCCATATCAATCTTACGAGGTTCTTTAAAGGCATTTTTTACCGCATCCTTGGTAATCTCGTTGAAAACAACACGGTTAGCATCATTTTTATCTAGATTCAGAATATGAGCCAAATGCCAAGAAATTGCTTCTCCTTCGCGGTCCGGGTCACTTGCGAGAAAGACTTTACTGGCTTTTTTAGCTTCTTTTTTCAAGTCATTGATCAGAGGACCTTTCCCACGAATATTGATATATTGGGGTTCATAATTATTTTCTACATCGACTGACATACTGGATTTTTTCAAATCACGAATATGACCAACACTGGCTAAAACCTTATAATTTCTACCCAGGTATTTCTCAATCGTTTTAGCCTTTGCAGGCGACTCCACGATTACTAGATTTTTTTTAACTGTTGATTTTTTTTTCTTTGTTGCCGTAGCCACAGTATCACACCTTTTCAAAGTAATAAACTTTATAAAGTGTAAACCATTTTTAAAAACCTGTCAAGACTTAACTCTTATATATAGAAGAAAAGTTTAACCGATAAAACCTTGCTAGTTCTTAAAATTCAAATTCTGCTAGCACATCCTGACCACTCGAAACAAGTTTTGCACCTTCTTGAACCAAGTGATGACAACCATCTGAACGACCATCTAAAATGCTACCCGGAATAGCAAAAACATCTCTTCCTTCTTCCATAGCTCGCTCACAGGTAATCAAACTACCAGATCTCATCTTTGCCTCAGCAACGATAACACCCATACATAAGCCAGCAATAATCCGATTTCGTGCTGGAAAGTGATATTTCAAAGGTTCTTCACCCGGTCCATATTCACTCAGTAGCAAATGATATTCACCGATGTAGTCCTGCAGTCGTTTATTAGATCGGGGATAATAGACATCCAAGCCAGTCCCTATAACTGCAATAGTTTTTCCACCACCTTGAAGAATAGACATATGCGCTGCAGTATCAATCCCTCTAGCAAGCCCACTCACAATCACCAGCTCATTCTCCAGTTCTTCAATAACCTTACGGACTGATTTTGTCCCTGTTTGACTACAAGAGCGACTGCCTACAACTGCAATCTTAGGCAACTTTAAAAGATTTAAATCGCCCTTATAAAATAGTAATACTGGAGCATCATAGATTTCACTGAGAGCAAAGGGATAGACATCGTCTAGGATGGAAAATGAGGGAAATTTTTCAAAGTCACTTCTTAATCTCTCCATACTTTCAAAGGTGAGTTTATGGTAACGTTCCATAAAAACCACTGGATTTCTACACTCAGATGCTTCTGCTATCGTTTCTAAGCTTAATTCCTGATCATAAATTTCTCCATATTGAAGAACCTTTAGAACTTGTTGATTGCTTAGACCTGCTTGTTTCAACTTATAAATCTCAAAATTATCAATCTTAATTTTCATGATAGACTCCTTATTTTTCTCTCTATCTATTTATTCGTAAAAAAAGAAAAAAACTTCCCAACAAATTGACTTGTTTAGGAAGTTTCTATTATTAATAATGAAAATTTTAGTAATCAGGACGAAGAACTCCGGTGACAGTTGCCTTGGTTGCTTCGTAATCCCCATCAATAACAACCTTGATAATGCGTTTAGCATCCTCTTCAGGCGCAGGAACCAAAGGTAGACGAGTAGGCCCAGCTTCGAATCCCATATAGTTGAGTACTGCCTTAACAGGTGCCGGACTCGGGTAAGAGAATAGAGCATTAACCTTAGGAATAAATTTACGTTGAATAGCTGCCGCTCTTTTCATATCACTTTCTTCGATTGCAGTGAACATTTCATGCATCTCATCCCCATTTGTGTGGGATGCAACAGATATAACTCCGTCTGCACCAAGGTTCATAGCATGGAAAGCATCTCCATCCTCACCAGTGTATACCAAGAATTCTTCTGGCTTATGCTCAATCAAGTAAGCCATATTGGCAAGGCTGGTACATTCCTTAACACCAATGATATTTGGATGTTCCGCCAAACGAAGTAAGGTATCTGGAGTCATTTCTACAACTACACGACCTGGAATGTTATAGATTATAATAGGTAAATCAGAAGCATCTGCAATAGCTTTAAAGTGTTGGTACATACCTTCTTGAGATGGTTTATTGTAGTAAGGAACAATCGCAAGACCAGCCGCAAAACCACCAAATTCCGCTACTTCTTTGACGAACTCGATAGAGTCACGTGTATCATTGGTACCAACACCAGCGATTAAAGGAACTCGGCCGTTGACAACCTTTTGAACAGCCGCAAACAACTGCAACTCCTCATCGTGAGTCAGAGTCGGACTCTCAGCAGTTGTTCCTGCTAGGAGAATTCCGTCTGTGTGATGTGCTAATAAATGTTCAATCAACTTTGGAATGGCATCGAAATTGATTGACCCATCTTCATGAAAAGGAGTAATAAAGGCCGTGATAATTTTACAATCTTTTAAATCTTGATAAGACATATAAACACCTTTCTATTTTAAAGAAGGAGTTCAAATGAACTCCTACACATTATTTCAATTCAAATTTTAATTCAGCTGTTGGGCGTACTAGACCACGTTCGTGAAGTGTTTCTGCGATTTGAACTGAATTCCAAGCTGCACCTTTAAGAAGATTATCAGATACTACCCACATATGAATACCTTTTTCTGCATCCAAGTCTTTACGGATACGTCCAACGAATGTATCACGTGAACCAACAGCATTTACTGCTTGAGGATAGATTTGGTGAGCAACATCATCTTCAAGAACTGCACCTGGGAAGGCAGCAATAGCTGCTTTCACTTCTTCGATTGGTGCTACTTCTTTTGTTTCAATATAGACTGACTCAGAGTGAGCTGACAAAACTGGAATACGTACACATGTTGCTGATACGGCAATGCTATCGTCTTCCATGATTTTTTTGGTTTCATTGGTCATCTTCATCTCTTCGTAAGTGTAGTCATTGTCAGTGAAGACGTCAATTTGCGGAAGAGCGTTGAAGGCGATTGGATAGTGTTTCTTATCTCCACCTGAAGGCAGGATTTCCGCATGCACATCACGTGGATTAACACCGTCATTCAAGACTTCACGAAGCTCTCGTTGGGTTTCAAGAATTGCTCCCATACCAGCACCTGAAACTGCTTGATAAGTTGATACGATGATACGGTCCAAGCCCCATTTTTGACGGACTGGCTCAAGAGCCACCATCATTTGAATTGTTGAACAGTTAGGACAAGAGATGATTCCGTTGTGAGCATCAAGGGCGTGAGCATTCACTTCAGGAACAACCAATGGTACATCTGGATTTTGACGGAAGTAAGAAGTGTTATCTACGACGACTGCTCCTGCTTTTACAGCATAAGGTGCGTATTTTGCAGAAGTTGATCCACCAGCTGAGAAGAGAGCTATATCAACCCCTTCAAAAGCATCTTCTGTTGTTTCTTCGATGGTCACATCTTGACCTTTGAATTGTAAGACCTTTCCTGCAGAACGTGCAGACGCAAGGTAACGAATCTTATCGATCGGAAGAGTTGATTCTTCCAACATTTTGATCATTTGAGCACCAACGGCACCTGTAGCGCCAACAACAGCAACTGTGTATCCCATAACAAACCTCTTTCGGAATTTTCTAAAAATTTCTATAATAGAAACATTATACTACTTTTTACCAAAATTGAAAAGTCTTTTTCCTATCTATTTTCTGAAATTGACAAGAAAAGGCGGTGGGACAGAAATCGATAGACAAAGTCTCGATTTCGTAGTCCCAGCCCCGCG
>NZ_JUOS01000141.1 GCF_001075875.1 Streptococcus oralis | reverse complement strand
TCATTGTATCTAGCATACTTATAAAAAGAGCAGACTCCAAAAGATTCAAATTTATTCAAAAAGTCTTCAAGCAAAGTTTCTGAAATCCCTTGTCCTTCTTGCCTCAATTCAAATGTTTCTAAAAATTGAAAATATTCTTCTTTTGTTATCATAACTTTTCCTCCAACGACGTGAGAAAAGCAAAACGTTATTTTTTACTTTTCGAGCTAGTAAGGGAGTTAGCTTGTCCGCCTGATAGCGGCAAGCGTCTTTTCATTAGGAGCGTTTGCTCCAATGAAAAGTACTCCGTTAAAACACCATCTCCCCACTCTCCTCCAACGTAAACTTGACATTGTCTTCGATCCACTTACGACGTGGTTCGACCTTATCACCCATGAGGACATTGACACGACGTTCTGCGCGTGCTAGGTCTTCAATCGTAACACGGATGAGGGTACGAGTTTCTGGATTCATGGTTGTTTCCCAGAGTTGATCGGCATTCATCTCACCAAGACCTTTATATCGTTGAAGTGTAGCGCCTTTACCAAACTGCTTGCGAAGTTCTTCCAGTTCCCCGTCTGTCCAAGCGTAGGCCACTTCTTCTTTCTTGCCTTTACCTTTGGACATCTTGTAAAGAGGCGGAAGGGCGATATAGACATGTCCTGCCTCGACTAGTGGACGCATGTAGCGATAAAAGAAGGTTAAGAGAAGGGTTTGAATGTGGGCACCATCGGTGTCTGCATCGGTCATGATAATGATCTTGTCATAGTTAGCATCTTCAAGGGAGAAGTCTGCCCCAACACCAGCACCGATGGTATAAATCATGGTGTTGATTTCTTCATTTTTCAGGATATCTGCCATCTTGGCCTTGGCTGTATTGATGACCTTACCACGGAGAGGCAAGATAGCTTGAAACTTGCGGTCACGACCTTGTTTGGCAGATCCACCGGCAGAGTCCCCCTCGACCAGATAGAGTTCGTTCTTAGCCGGATTTTTAGACTGGGCTGGGGTTAATTTACCAGAAAGCAAGCCCTTATCTTTTTTGTTTTTCTTGCCATTGCGACTCTCATCACGCGCTTTACGTGCTGCCTCACGGGCATCACGAGCCTTGATAGCTTTACGAATCAGATTAGAAGCCAACTCCCCATTTTCCATGAGGAAGAAGGTTAACTTATCAGCCACAATCCCATCTACAACTGGACGAGCTAGTGGACTTCCTAGTTTGTCCTTAGTCTGTCCTTCAAATTGCAAATGTTCTTCAGGAACCAAGATAGAAAGAACAGCTGATAAACCTTCACGGTAATCTGACCCTTCTAGGTTTTTATCTTTTTCTTTGAGAAGGCCAGTTTTTCTCGCATAGTCATTCATGACTTTGGTAATGGCAGACTTGAGTCCTGTCTCATGCGTTCCACCATCTTTGGTACGAACGTTATTAACAAAGGACAAGATGTTATCTGAAAAGCCATCATTATACTGGAGGGCTACTTCTACTTGAAAACCATTATCTTCCCCTTCAAAATATAGGACAGGCGTCAAGGTTTCCTTGTCTTCGTTGAGGTAAGAAACAAAGTCTTGTACCCCATTTTCATAATGGAATTCAATTGCTTCGTCTGTTCGCTTATCCGTTAATGACAAGGTTACATTTTTCAAAAGAAAGGCTGACTCATTGAGACGCTCTGAAATGGTATGGTACTTAAAGTCTGTCGTGGAAAAGATACTAGCATCCGGCATGAAGGTCACTTTGGTACCTGTCTTAGATTTTGGTGCTGTACCAACCTTTTCAAGAGTTGTTACTGGCTTCCCACCGTTTTCAAAACGTTGCTTGTAAACCGCACCATCACGAGTAATTTCTACTTCCAGCCAACTAGAGAGGGCATTCACGACAGAAGAACCAACCCCGTGGAGACCACCAGAAGTCTTATAACCACCTTGACCGAATTTTCCTCCAGCGTGAAGAATGGTAAAGATTACCTCAACCGTTGGAATTCCCATAGCGTGCATACCAGTCGGCATCCCACGTCCATGGTCTTGAACCGTTAAACTTCCGTCTTTATTAATGGTCACATCAATACGATCGCCGAATCCAGACAGGGCTTCATCGACCGCATTATCGACAATTTCCCAAACAAGGTGATGTAGCCCAGCGCCGTCAGTCGATCCGATATACATTCCCGGACGTTTTCGAACCGCATCTAACCCTTCTAACACCTGAATGGCGTCATCATTATAATTGTTAATATTGATTTCCTTTTTTGACACAAGGAACCTCCTATTTGTTCATCTTTTCTATTTTACAGGTTTTCTAGGGATTTTGCAAAATTTTCTAGTTAAAAGCCTATTCACAAGTCCTTTTTAGCAAAAAACCGTCCATCTTCACCAAAAAAAGAAACCAAGATATACATCTTAGTTTTCTTTTCCTTTAACTTGGCTTGTTGCTATATCTTCACCAAACCATTTTTGGCTAATTTCTTGGAATTTACCTTCTTGATAGAGTTCCACAAAAGCTTGATTCAAATTTGCTAACAAGGTCTTATCTGCTGGTCTTACTCCAACTGCAAAAGACTCACTCTCAAAACCAGCTGGGAAAATCTCATACTGGTCTATAATCCCTTCCGTTTTAAGATAATAATTAGCGTAAACACGGTCAATTAAAAGAGCATCAATCCGATCATTTTGCAAGTCAATCAAGGCTTCGTTAAAACTCTGATATTGGTTGGCTTTTTGATCTTTTACAATATTTTTTAAGAGTTCTGGCTGAGCTTCAAAATCTAGATAACCAGAAGAACCTGCTTGGGCTCCCAAAATCTTATTTTTCATATCCGAAACCGACTGGATATTTTGCGATTTTTTAGAGACGAGAACTTGTTGATTCTCCATGTAAGGAATGGTAAAAGCAACCTTCTCACGGCGTTCATCTGTTGCGGAATATCCATTCCAGATAGCATCAATAGTGCCGTTTTGAAGTTCTGTTTCCTTCATATCCCAATCAATGGGTTGAAACTGTACCTTGAACCCCAGTTTCTCAGAAACAGCCTGGGCTAAGTCAATATCAAATCCGACATATTGGCCATTCTTTTCTTCAAACCCCATAGGAACAAAGGTATTGTCAAATCCAATAGTAATGCTTCCTTGTTGTTGGTATTTGTCCCAATTATCGACTTTGGGATCACTAGCTTTTTGCGTACATCCTACTAGGAAAAAAGCCAGAAAGAATACCAAAACAAGACTGATTTTCTTTAGATTCATAGACACCTCCTACTTAGGCTCTACTTTGAGAATCTGATCAGCAATATTCTCTGCAAACTGGAGATCGTGAGTCACGACAATCTGAGTCATGCCTAATTCTCGATTTTGTAGGATTAGTTTTTCAACCTCGAGACGCAACTCTGGGTCAAGGGCTGAAGTTGGTTCGTCATAACCAATCACTTCTGGATCAATCATCATAGCACGCGCTAAGGCAACCCGTTGCTTTTGACCACCAGATAAGGAGTATGGATAGGCATCTGCATGAGCTTCGAGTCCCAGACGAGTTAATAAGTCGACCGCCTTCTTCTTTGCATCTGCTTCAGACATCCCCATAGTCTTGATAGGTGACAAAATCAAGTTTTCCATAACGGATAAGTGAGGAAAAAGCTGAAAATCTTGAAAAACAAAACCTAACAAGTGGCGCTTTTCAAGTTCATCCAAAGGTAGGGATTCTCCATTATAAAAAATCTCTCCCGAATCAATGGTTTCTAGTCCAGCTAACATTCTAAGCAAGGTAGTCTTTCCACCACCAGAAGGGCCAACAATGGCCAAAATTTGCTTTTCAGGAATTGTTAAACTGAAATTGGATAAAATTTCTTTTTTTCCAAATTTTTTGCTGATATTTCTTAACTCTAACATGGATAACCTCCTATCTATAGTAGCTAAACTTTTTCTCAAGTTTCTTAGCTATAATCGTAACAATACCAATCATGAGAAGATAGATAGCTCCTGCTAAAAACATTGGAATCAAGCTCGCATCACGATTGGCAGCAGTACGACTAGCTAGGATTAAATCTGAAATACCGAGTGCATAGACCAGAGAAGTATCCTTAACCAAACTCATAACCTCATTAAATACACTTGGTAAGACAATCTTGGTCACCTGTGGCAAGATGATATAGCGAACCGTATCGAAGTGATTGAATTTCAAAACCTTAGCTGCTTCGTATTGCCCCTGAGGAATCGTTGCAATTCCTCCACGGAAAATTTCAGCAAAATAGGCTGCATAATTAAGCGTGAAGGCAATAATCGCAGCTGGCACCCGGTCCAATCGAATTCCGATACTTGGTAGGACATAATAAATAAAAATTAGTTGCAAAAGCAAGGGTGTCCCACGCATCACCCAGATATAAACATCAATTATGTAATGGAGGGGTTTCCAATGGACCTGTAAGCAAAAGGCAACCAAAATACCTAAAGGGATTGAAAAGAGCAAGACCAGTGCAAAAACTTGTAAAGTCATTGTAGCACCGCTCAATAAAGTTGGTAATATCTCAAATAAGTAAGACATACTCCACCTCCTAAAAATAATTGTTCCTATTATAGCATAAATAAACACAAAATCAAGGATTTTCAGAAATTACCATGAATTTTTAAAACTTTATCCTTAATTTCCGAACAATAGTGTTCATGAGAAAATTTTTCTACTTACATAAAGTATCAGATGTCACAATTTGAGAAAAGATTCCTTTCCGTTTCTCTCCTATTTCATGGTATAATAGAAGCATGATGACAATAGTATTATTAATTTTAGCTTATTTATTGGGTTCTATCCCTTCAGGACTGTGGATTGGGCAAATCTTCTTTAAGATCAATCTAAGAGAACATGGTTCAGGTAATACTGGAACGACCAATACCTTTCGTATTTTAGGTAAGAAAGCGGGTATGGCAACCTTCGTGATTGACTTTTTCAAAGGAACCATCGCAACCTTGCTTCCACTTATCTTTCATGTTCAAGGTGTGTCACCTCTAGTCTTTGGCCTTTTAGCTGTGATTGGGCATACCTTCCCAGTATTTGCAGGATTTAAAGGAGGAAAGGCTGTCGCAACTAGTGCTGGAGTCATTTTCGGATTTGCTCCTCTATTTTGCCTCTATCTAGCAGTAGTCTTCTTTGGAACTCTATATCTAGGAAGCATGATTTCTCTCTCTAGTGTTACTGCTGCTCTCGCTGCTGTACTTGGGGTGATTCTCTTTCCACTTATCGGTTTCCTACTGCCAAGTTACGATTTATTATTCGTAGCGATTATCCTAGCTCTCGCAGGTTTAATTATTATCCGCCACAAAGATAATATCAATCGTATTCGTAATAAAACAGAAAATCTTGTTCCCTGGGGCTTAAACCTCACACATCAAGAACCTAAACAATAAAACGTCAGTTTCAAACTGACGCTTTTTTGGGCTCTATAATTTCTGTAGTGGGTAGCACCACCATAGGAATTATGGAGCCTATTTTGTT
>NZ_JUOS01000140.1 GCF_001075875.1 Streptococcus oralis | reverse complement strand
GAAAGATGGAGAGATGGTTACAGGAACCAAAGAAATCGATGGTCAACAATATAGCTTTAAGGCTAGCGGTGCTATGGTTACTGGCTGGAAACAAGAAGATGACAAATGGTACTATTATGCATCAAGCGGTGAACAGAAAAAAGGTTGGATAAAATCTGCAGGTAAATGGTACTACTTGAATCAAAATGACGGCGTTATGGTGACCGGCAGACAGGAAATTGATGGTGTCAAATATAGCTTTAACCAATCTGGAGCTATGGAAACCGGATGGGTATTTGACGGCAAAGATTGGTACTATCATAAAGAATCTGGAGCTGCAGAGACTGGTTGGTTCAAGTACTCTGGTAAATGGTATTACTTAGACAATGAGACTGGTAAAATGGTCACAGGTATCCATAAAGTCTCTGGAGATTACTATTACTTTAATAAGTCTGGTGAAATGCAAGTTGGTTGGATTCAAGAAAAAGGAGACTGGTATTACTTCAAACCAAGTGGTGAAATGCTTCGAAATGCAACTACACCTGATGGCTACAAAGTAGGTAGTGATGGTAGAATGCTTCCTAATGGAGTAACAACTACCACAAGCACTACAACTACGACTCCAAACACAACAACAACTGTAGAGGAACCAACTTCAACAGAAGCAACTCTAAGAGAACCAGCTGAACATACAACTGAATCTACAACAAGTAGTGAAGAAAAGTCAGTACCAGCTAGCAGTGATAAAGTGTCTGACTAGTCTAGTACTGTTGAATAGTTGAATAAATAAAGAGAAGGGATTAAACACTAACCTATTGTTTAATCCCTTTTGATTGTTAAAATTATAAAGGTTACTTTCTTAAATAAATATCTCAAATACTGTTAAAAACATAAACTTCCTACTACAATTTGATATAATAGTAGGGAGAACTCGATTGAAGGAGAAAATTATGTCGGTTTTAGTCAAAGAAGTGATTGATAAGCTCAGACTAGACATTGTCTATGGTGAGCCAGAATTACTTGAAAAAGAAATCAATACAGGCGATATTTGTCGTCCAGGTCTCGAAATGACAGGCTATTTTGATTACTATACCCCAGAGCGGATTCAACTATTGGGGATGAAAGAGTGGTCTTATCTGATTAGCATGTCTTCTCATAACCGTTACCATATTTTGCAGAAATTGTTCCAACCGGAAACACCTGCAGTTATTGTTGCGCGTGGTTTAGTAGTTCCAGAGGAAATGCTAAAGGCTGCTAGAGAATGTAAAATCGCTATTTTAACGAGTCGTACAGCAACAAGTCGTCTGTCTGGGGAATTGTCAAGTTACCTAGATTCTCGTTTGGCTGAGCGTGAAAGTGTACATGGTGTCTTGATGGATATCTATGGTATGGGTGTGTTAATCCAGGGAGACAGTGGTATTGGTAAGAGTGAGACAGGTCTAGAACTCGTGAAACGAGGACACCGTTTGGTGGCTGATGATCGTGTAGATATCTTTGCTAAGGATGAAATGACTCTCTGGGGTGAACCAGCTGAAATCTTGAAGCATTTACTTGAGATTCGTGGTGTTGGTATTATAGATGTGATGAGTCTTTATGGTGCCAGTGCAGTTAAGGATTCTTCACAAGTTCAGTTAGCTGTCTATCTTGAAAATTATGACACGCAAAAGACTTTTGATCGCCTAGGCAATAATGCTGAGGAATTGGAGATTTCTGGAGTATCCATTCCACGTATCCGCATTCCTGTAAAAACAGGACGTAATATTTCTGTCGTTATCGAAGCAGCAGCGATGAATTATCGTGCTAAGGAAATGGGCTTTGATGCTACTCGCTTGTTTGAAGAAAGATTGACAAATCTGATTGCAAAGAACGAGGTGAAAGATGATTGATCCAATCGCTTTTCAAATTGGTCCTTTAGCTGTTAGATGGTATGCACTCTGCATTGTTTCAGGTCTTGTTTTAGCGGTATATCTTGCTAGTAAAGAAGCGCCTAAAAAGAAGATTTTATCTGATGATATTTTGGATTTTATCTTAATTGCCTTTCCTTTATCCATCATTGGTGCTAGGCTCTACTATGTTATTTTTAGATTTGATTATTATAGCCAACATCTGGGAGAGATTTTTGCTATTTGGAATGGTGGTCTTGCGATTTATGGTGGTTTAATTACTGGAGCGATTGTTCTCTATATCTTTGCTGATCGCAAATTAATCAATACTTGGGATTTCTTAGATATTGCAGCTCCGAGCGTCATGATTGCTCAGAGTCTAGGGCGTTGGGGAAACTTCTTTAACCAAGAAGCTTATGGAGCAGTCGTTGAAAATCTTGATTACTTACCTGATTTTATTAAGAATCAGATGTATATTGATGGCTCTTACCGCCAACCAACCTTCTTATACGAATCTATCTGGAATCTGATCGGTTTTGCCTTGATTGTCATTTTTAGACGCCGATTAAAGAATATCCGTCGTGGTCATATCACTGCTTTTTATCTAATTTGGTACGGATTTGGACGTATGATTATTGAGGGCATGCGTACGGATAGTCTCATGTTCTTTGGACTCCGAGTATCCCAGTGGTTGTCTGCCCTATTGATTGGCCTTGGTATTTATATCATCTTTTATCAAAATCGGAAAAAAGCACCATTTTATAATGTAAAAAAGGAGAATTAAAATGTTAGAAGTGGCTTATATTATTGTAGCGATTGCCTTGGTTGTCTTTTTAGTTTATCTGATTATTATCCTTCAAAAAGTTGGTCGTGTAATTGATGAAACTGAAAAAACTGTTAAAACTTTAACATCAGATGTAGATGTAACTCTTCATCAAACAAATGAATTGCTTACAAAGGTCAACGTTCTTGTTGATGATATCAATGTCAAAGTTGCTACAATTGATCCCCTCTTTACAGCTGTTGCAGACCTTTCTGTTTCTGTTTCTGACCTAAATGAACAAGCACGTGTTTTGAGTAAAAAGGCATCATCTGCTGGATCAAAAACTATAAAAACTGGTGCAGGTTTGTCTGCTATTCGTGTTGCAAGTAAATTTTTTAAAAAATAAAAAAGGAGTTGACTAATGGGAAAACTATCATCTATCCTTTTAGGAACTGTTTCAGGTGTTGCAGCTGCCTTGTTTTTAACTAGTGACAAAGGAAAACAAGTTAGAAGCCAAGCACAAGAATTTTTAGAAGATCTAAAAGAAGATCCTGAGTATGCTAAAGAGCAGGTTTGTGAAAAATTAACGGATATCAAAGAACAAACCAAAGAATTTGTTCTTAAAACAAAAGAGCAGATTGAATCTGGGGAAATTACTCTTGACGCTGTTCTTGATAAAGCAAAATATCATGCTCAACAAGCGACTGAAGCTTCAAAAGAAACCTTGAATCATTTTAAATCACAACTGGAAGAGAAAGTAGTTGTGGAAGAAAAAGAAAATGGTCAAGATATTGTCATTGAGCTTCAAGAAAATTAACATAGAATCACCATTTCTTGGTTTTCTAGAAAATCAAGAATGGTGATTTTTTTCTTGAGTGAACTCTTTGTGGTATAATAAATACTATGCAGAAGAAACCGACATCAGCCTATGTGCATATTCCGTTTTGCACACAGATTTGTTATTATTGTGACTTTTCAAAAGTCTTTATTAAAAATCAGCCAGTAGACAGCTATCTAGAGTATCTACTGCAAGAATTTCATTCTTATGATATTCAAAAATTGCGTACACTCTATATTGGTGGTGGGACACCGACAGCCTTGTCTGCTTCTCAATTGGAAGTTTTGTTAGATGGATTGACTAAAAACCTGGACTTGTCAATGTTGGAAGAGTTGACCATTGAGGCTAATCCTGGTGACCTGGATGCTGATAAGATTGCTGTGTTGAAAAATTCTGCAGTTAATCGTGTATCACTAGGAGTTCAGACCTTTGATGACAAAATGCTGAAAAAAATTGGGCGTAGTCATACTGAAAAGGATATTTATGAAAATATCGATCGCCTTAAACTAGCTGGTTTTGATAATATCTCTATTGACTTAATTTACGCACTTCCTGGTCAGACCATGGATCAGCTCAAGGACAATGTCTCTAAAGCTATTGCCCTTGATATTCCTCATATGAGCCTCTATAGTTTGATTTTGGAAAATCATACGGTCTTTATGAACCGGATGAGACGCGGAAAATTACCTCTTCCTAAGGAAGAATTAGAAGCTGAGATGTTTGAGTATATCATTGCAGAGCTAGAAAAAGCTAGCTTTGAGCACTATGAAATTTCTAATTTTTCTAAGACAGGCTTTGAAAGTCGACATAATCTCATGTACTGGGATAATGCCGAGTACTATGGTATCGGTGCGGGAGCATCTGGTTATGTAGATGGTGTACGTTATAAAAATCATGGACCGATCCGCCATTATTTAAAGGCAATAGAAGAGGGGAGTGCCCGTATCAATGAGGAGCACCTGAGTCAAAGGGAGCAAATGGAAGAAGAGATGTTTCTCGGCCTTCGCAAGAAGTCAGGAGTTTCCATGGCACGCTTTGAAGAAAAATTCGAACGGTCTTTCCAGGAACTGTATGGAGAAATCGTCAAAGACTTGATTCAACAAGGTCTCATGCAGCTTGATGGTGACCGTGTTCGCATGACTAAGAGAGGTCTCTTTTTAGGAGATACAGTAGCAGAACGATTTATATTGGAGTAAAATTATGGGCTTAACTTATCAAATGAAGATGAAAATTCCTTTTGATATGGCCGACATGAATGGTCATATCAAGCTACCAGATGTGATCTTGTTGTCCCTCCAGGTATCTGGTATGCAGTCAATTGAACTGGGAGTGAGTGACAAGGATGTTTTAGAACAGTATAATCTAGTCTGGATTATCACAGATTATGACATTGATGTGGTTCGTTTGCCTCGTTTTGCTGAGGAAATCACTATTGAAACTGAAGCCTTGACCTATAATCGTCTCTTTTGTTACCGCCGATTTACTATTTACGATGAAGCTGGTCAAGAAATCATTCATATGCTAGCTACCTTTGTCCTTATGGATCGTGAAAGTCGAAAGGTTCATCCTGTAGTACCAGAAATTGTCGCCCCTTATCAATCTGAGTTTTCTAAGAAACTGGTCCGTGGGCCAAAATATAGAGAGCTGGAAGAAGCGATAAGCAAGGATTATCACGTTCGTTTCTATGACTTAGATATGAATGGTCACGTCAATAACAGCAAATACCTAGACTGGATTTTTGAGGTCATGGGAGCAGATTTCCTTACTAATCATATCCCCCAAAAAATCAACCTCAAATATGTCAAGGAAGTTCGACCAGGTGGAATGATTACTTCTAGTTATGAATTAAATGGATTAGAGAGTAATCATCAAGTCACAAGTGATGGTGACATCAATGCTCAAGCAAAGATAACTTGGCGAGAAATTAATAAAGATTAGAAAGAAAGATATGACTTATAAAGGATATTTAATTGATTTAGACGGAACGATTTATAAGGGGAAAGATAGAATCCCTGCGGGAGAGGCTTTTGTTCACGAGTTACAAAAAAGAGAGATTCCTTATCTTTTTGTAACAAACAACACCACTCGTACACCTGAAAGTGTTCAAGAGATGTTAGCCAATCAGTTTAACATTGACACACCTGTATCGACGATCTATACTGCAACTTTAGCTACAATTGATTACATGAATGACCTAGGACTTGAAAAGACAGTCTATGTCATCGGAGAAGCAGGCCTAAAGGAGGCCATTCAAGCAGCAGGGTATGTCGAAGATAAAGAAAATCCAGCCTATGTAGTTGTTGGTTTGGACTGGCAAGTAGACTATGAAAAATTTGCTAAGGCAACCCTAGCTATCCATAAAGGTGCTCACTTTATCGGTACCAACCCAGATTTAAATATTCCAACGGAACGTGGACTTTTGCCTGGTGCCGGTTCACTGATTACTCTTCTTGAAGCAGCAACTCGTGTAAAACCAGTTTATATTGGAAAACCTAATGCGATTATTATGGACAAGGCTGTTGAACACCTAGGACTTGAACGCCAAGAAATTGTCATGGTGGGAGATAATTATCTTACTGATATTCGAGCTGGTATTGACAATGGAATTCCTAGTCTTTTGGTAACGACAGGATTTACAAAACCTGAAGAAGTAGAGGATTTGCCAATTGCACCAACTCATGTCCTTTCAAGTCTAGCGGAGTGGGATTTCGATGAAAACTAAGTTTACTTTTGTAGGAAGTATTCTCTTTCTCCTCTCGCTTGCGATTTTATTGACCATTTACCTGGCTTGGTTGGTTTACCCTCTGGAGATTTCTTGGTTAAACTTGACAAATCGTGTTCACCTGCAACCTCAGACCATCCAGCATAATTTTAATGTTTTGATGGATTATTTGACCAATCCATTGACTCAAGTATTGGAAATGCCGGATTTTCCTTCGTCTGCCTCTGGTATTCACCACTTTGTGGTTGTAAAGGGACTTTTCCATCTTGCTCAAGGAGTAGCAGTAGTAACTCTACCGATTGTCTATCTTTTTTGGAAGCAAGTTATTCAGAAAGGTTTTCTGCCACTTTATCGTAGAGCACTCTTAATCATACTTTCTCTACCTTTGGTTCTTGGTTTAGTTGGTGTCTTCATTGGTTTTGAACAATTCTTTACCTTATTTCATCAGATTCTTTTTGTAGGTGATGATACCTGGTTGTTTGACCCCGCAAAGGATCCTGTCATTCTTATCCTACCAGAGAACTTTTTCCTCCATGCCTTTCTCCTATTTTTCTGCTTGTATGAATTGATTTTTGGATTTATGTACCTAAAGAGTCGAAAAACAAATAGATAAGTGAAGAAAAGTCTTACTGATTCCAAATAAAATGTAGGAAGAAACTATCATTTGTAACATGAATATTTCTATATTTAAGCAAAACATTCATATGTGATTCTAAAAACCCTATTTTTCTTGAAAAAGTAGGTTTTTTTACGGAAATAACTAGTCAAGCGCTTTATTTTTTTGTATAATAGAAATAGAAAAGTATGTAAAGAAGAGGAAAGCATGATTACACTATTTTTATCACCGAGTTGTACATCATGTCGTAAAGCAAAGGCCTGGCTCGAGAAGCATAAAGTGCCCTTCCAAGAGCATAATATTATGACCAGCCCTTTAACGAGAAAAGAACTGCAACACATTCTTTCCTTGACCGAAAATGGTACTGATGACATCATCTCGACTCGTTCAAAGATTTTTCAAAAATTGAATATTGATGTAGAGAGTATCTCAGTATCGGAGTTGCTTCATTTAATTGAGCAGTATCCAAGTCTTTTGCGTCGTCCGATTATTATTGATGCAAAGCGGATGCAAATCGGTTTTAATGAAGATGAGATTCGTGCTTTTCTCCCTCGTAGTTACCGTAAACAAGAACTGAAAGAAGCTACATTGAGAGCTGGTATTAATTAGATGAATAAACAGTATAGTTACCCACTAGATTTGTCGTGGAGCACTGAAGAACTTGCTTCAGTGCTTTCTTTTTTTAATGATGTTGAAGCAGCCTATGAGACTAAGGTAGAAGCAAAGAAACTACTAGATTCCTACAAGGGATTCAAAGCGGTTGTTCCAAGCAAGAGTGAAGAGAAACGCTTGGGTCGTGAATTTGAAACTGCGAGTGGTTATTCCTTCTATCGAGCTGTCCAATTGGCCAAAGAACAAGGGGAAGGGAAGATTTCGCTTGGAAAATAAATTTGTGTTTGCCAAAGAGATTGTCAAGGAAGCAGGAGACTATATTCTAGCTCACATGCAGGAAGAATTGCATATTGAGAGAAAATCATCTCCTACCGACTTGGTGACTCGTTTGGACAAGGAAGTTCAGAATTTTTTGGTTGATAGGATTCGTTCGCATTATCCTGATGACAAATTTTGTGCAGAAGAGGGATGTCTGCGTGCTTCAGTTGGATATGGATCTGTTTGGGTCATTGATCCCATTGATGGTACTAACAACTTTGTCGCACAAGGTGAAGATTTCGCCATTATGGTAGCGTATTTTGAAAATGGTGTGGGGCAGTTTGGGATCATTTATGATGTCATGAAAGGTCATTGTTACCATGGAGGAGTTGCTTTTCAGCCCTGTCTCAATGAAGAACCTTTGCCTAATTTTAAGGATAAGCCCTTGCGTGATTTTCTAATTGCGAGTAATGCTGGTATGTTGGAAACAAACGCTTGGGGTGTAGCAGAATTGGCTAATGCTTCACTTGGTGTGCGAATATATGGAAGTGCAGCTATCAGCTTTTCAAAAATTCTCTCAGGTCAACTATTGACCTATATCACCTATCTCCAACCTTGGGATTATGCTGCAGCTAGTATCATAGGAGAAAGTTTAGGTTATCAGATTGTAACCTTAACTGGAGAGCCGGTGGATTTTCAGACACGACAACCAATTATGATGGTTCCAACTGACAAGTTGGCAGAAATCCAATCCTATATCTATGAAAGGAAATGAACTTACATGCAATTTCCAGAAGGATTTGTAAAAAAATATGAAGCAATATTGGGAGATGAGGCAAGAGCTTTTCTTGCCTCTTTTGATGATGAGGCAGTTTCCGCCTTTCGCATCAATCCCTTAAAAGAAAGACAAGTTTCTTTTTCAGATGCTATTCCAAATACACCCTGGGGCTATTATGGCAAGGTTTCAGGGAAATCACCTGAGCATGTAACAGGTTTGGTCTATTCCCAAGAACCTGCTGCGCAAATGGTTGCACAAGTAGCTCAACCAAAACCAGGTATGAAGGTCTTGGATTTGGCAGCCGCACCAGGTGGGAAATCCACTCAACTGGCAGCCTATCTTGCAGGCGAAGGTCTTCTTGTTTCCAATGAAATTTCTAGCAAGCGAGCAAAGATTTTGGTTGAAAATATGGAACGGTTTGGAGCGTCAAATGTAGTTGTGACCAATGAATCTGCCGATCGTTTGGCTAAAGTGTTTAAGGGATATTTTGACCTAATTGTTCTAGATGCTCCATGTTCTGGAGAAGGAATGTTCCGAAAACAGCCAGATGCTATGGATTATTGGAGTGTAGAATATCCAAGCCAATGTGCTGACTTGCAGCGTGAAATTCTAGAGGATGCAGTCACCATGTTGGCTGCTGGTGGTCGTTTGGTCTATTCTACCTGTACCTGGGCTCCAGAAGAAAATGAAGAAATTGTCCAATGGTTACTGGATAGTTATGATTTTGAATTGATTCCAATCGAACCTATCAATGGTATGGCTTCTGGGATTGATTTTCCAGAGACAGCTCGGATGTACCCACATCGTTTTAAGGGAGAAGGCCAATTTGTTGCTCATCTTCAGTTTAAGGGACAAAATAAGTCAGGAAAGTTCAAGCCTTCTAAGACTAATCTCAGTCGCGAACAGTTGAGTTTATGGCAAGATTTTGAAAAAAAACATCTAAAGATTAATTTGCCAGGTATTTTACAGACTTTTGGTGACCAACTGTATCTCTTGCCTGAAGTTCTACCAGATTTGGGTAAACTTAGGATTGCACGAAACGGAGTTCATCTTGGAACCTTTAAGAAGAAACGTTTTGAACCAAGTTTTGCACTTGGGCTAGCTTTAAAACCAAGCCAAGTCAAACAATCAATTGAAATTCATCAAGAAGACTTCGTTAAATACGTGGCCGGTGAAACAGTTCAATTATCTGAAACTTTGCCAAATGGGTGGTACCAAGTTTTGGTTGCTGGAAATGGTTTGGGTTTTGCAAAAGTGACAGGAAATACATTGAAGAATTATTTCCCTAAGGGCTTGAGGTTTAAGGTGAAAAACTAGTCAAAATCAGTATTCTATGTTATAGTGGAAGTATGGATTTTTTGCATAAAACATAGAAAAATAGGGCGAAATTCCAAGCTATTCATCATTATTTTCAAGGAGACAAATAGTGAAAAAATTTAAAAAACTCACACTCTCTCTTGCGACTCTTTTACTTGCTGGTTCGCTAGCAGGATGTGCAAGTTGGATTGATCGTGGGGAGTCTATGACGGCTGTTGGTTCAACTGCTCTCCAACCTTTAGTCGAGGCGGCTGCAGATGAATTTGCATCAGCTCACATCGGAAAAACAGTCAATGTTCAAGGTGGTGGTTCTGGTACAGGACTGTCGCAGGTTCAGTCAGGAGCAGTAGATGTCGGCAACTCCGACGTATTTGCGGAGGAAAAAGACGGTATTGATGCCTCAGCCTTAGTCGACCATAAGGTAGCTGTCGCAGGTTTGGCTGTTATTATCAATAAAGAAGTAGATGTTGATAATCTAACGACCGATCAGCTCCGACAAATCTTCACAGGAGAAATTACCAACTGGAAAGAAGTCGGTGGGAAAGATTTAGCCATTTCTATTATCAACCGTGCGGCAAGTTCAGGTTCTCGTGCGACTTTTGACAGTGTGATCATGGATGGGCAATCAGCAATGCAAAGTCAGGAACAAGATTCAAACGGGATGGTCAAATCAATTGTTTCTCAAACCCCTGGAGCTATTTCCTACCTAGCCTTTGCCTATGTTGATGACTCAGTTGGGACTATCAAACTCAATGGTTATGAACCAATTTCAGAGAATGTAACCACGAATAATTGGCCTTTGTGGTCTTATGAACATATGTATACACTTGGTGAGCCAAATGAATTAGTTGCAGAATTTTTAAACTTTATCCTTTCAGATGAAGTTCAGAATGGAATCGTTAAAGGCATGGGCTATATTTCTGTTAAGGAAATGAAGGTTGAAAAAGATGCTGCAGGTACTGTGACAGCAATAGAAGGGAGCCAATAATGAATCAAGAAGAATTATCTAAAAAATTGCTCTCTCCGTCAAAAAATTCTCGTCTTGAGAAATTAGGAAAAGGGCTAACCTTTGCCAGCCTTTCTTTGATTGTCATCATTGTAGCCATGATTTTGATTTTCGTGGCTCAGAAAGGCTTATCGACCTTCTTTGTCAATGGTGTGAACATTTTTGATTTCCTATTTGGACAGACTTGGAATCCTTCAGGGAAACAATTTGGTGCTCTTCCGATGATTTTAGGTTCCTTTATTGTTACCATCCTATCAGCTCTGATTGCAACACCATTTGCCATTGGGGCTGCAGTCTTTATGACAGAAGTATCACCAAAAGGGGCAAAGATTTTGCAACCTGCTATTGAACTCCTAGTTGGGATTCCTTCAGTAGTTTATGGATTTATCGGATTGCAGGTCGTCGTACCATTTGTACGTAGTGTCTTTGGTGGAACAGGTTTTGGTATTTTATCAGGGATTTTCGTTCTCTTTGTTATGATCTTGCCGACTGTAACCTTTATGACAACTGATAGCTTACGTGCAGTTCCTCGTCACTACCGTGAAGCTAGTTTAGCTATGGGAGCTACTCGTTGGCAGACTATCTGGCGTGTAACCTTGAAGGCGGCACGTTCAGGTATTTTTACGGCAGTAGTCTTTGGTATGGCGCGTGCTTTCGGTGAAGCACTAGCTATTCAGATGGTGGTCGGAAACTCAGCAGTTGTTCCAACTTCATTGACGACACCAGCAGCGACTTTAACATCTGTATTGACCATGGGTATCGGAAATACTGTTATGGGAACTGTTGATAATAATGTTCTTTGGTCACTAGCCTTAGTATTGCTTTTGATGAGCTTGGCCTTTAACAGTGTGATTAAATTGATTACGAAAGAAAGAGGAAAGAAAAACTATGCACGCTAAGAAATTAGATAAACTTGCTACAGCTGTCCTCTATACCATCGCAGGAATCATTGTGACCATCCTTGCTTCCTTGATTCTCTATATCTTGGTTCGAGGCTTACCTCATGTTTCTTGGTCCTTCTTGACTGGAAAATCATCTTCTTACCAAGCAGGTGGTGGTATTGGAATCCAGCTTTATAATTCCTTCTTCCTTTTGGTCATTACCTTATTCATCTCTGTACCTCTATCAATGGGGGCTGGAATTTATTTGGCTGAATATGCAAAAAAAGGTCGTGTTACCAACTTCGTTCGTACCTGTATTGAAATTTTGTCTTCACTGCCATCAGTCGTAGTCGGTCTCTTTGGTTACCTCATCTTTGTAGTTCAGTTCGAGTATGGATTTTCCATTATTTCTGGTGCCTTGGCTTTGACTGTCTTTAACCTTCCACAGATGACGCGTAATGTTGAAGACAGTTTGAAACACGTTCACCATACGCAACGTGAGGCTGGTTTGGCGCTTGGGCTTTCTCGTTGGGAAACAGTTCTTCATGTCATTATCCCCGAAGCCCTACCTGGTATTGTAACAGGTATTGTGCTTGCCTCAGGTCGTATTTTTGGTGAAGCTGCGGCTCTTATCTATACTGCAGGACAATCTGCGCCAGCTCTTGACTGGTCAAACTGGAATGTCCTCAGCGTAACCAGTCCAATCTCAATCTTCCGTCAAGCAGAAACCTTGGCTGTTCATATCTGGAAAGTCAACAGTGAAGGAACTATTCCTGATGGAACACTTGTTTCAGCAGGTTCTGCTGCGGTGCTCCTCATCTTTATCTTAATCTTTAACTTTGGAGCACGTAAACTCGGAAGCTATCTACATAAGAAATTAACCGCAGCCTAAAGGAGAAGCCATGTCAAAATATAATTGGGATGAAAGGCATATCATTACTTTTCCAGAAGAAAAAGTGGCCCTCTCTACGAAGGATTTACACGTTTACTACGGTAAAAATGAATCTATCAAGGGCGTCGATATGCAATTCGAAAAAAATAAAATTACAGCCTTGATTGGTCCGTCGGGATCTGGGAAATCAACCTACCTACGCAGTCTCAACCGTATGAATGATACCATTGATATTGCAAAGGTGACAGGACAGATTCTCTATCGAGGTATTGACGTTAACCGTCCTGAAATCAATGTTTATGAAATGCGTAAACACATCGGAATGGTTTTCCAACGTCCAAATCCATTTGCTAAATCTATTTACCGCAACATCACTTTTGCACATGAACGTGCAGGTGTTAAGGATAAGAAGGTTCTTGATGAAATTGTAGAAACTTCACTTCGTCAGGCCGCCCTCTGGGATCAGGTTAAAGACGACCTTCATAAGTCAGCCTTGATGCTTTCAGGTGGTCAGCAGCAACGTCTCTGTATCGCGCGTGCTATTTCTGTAAAACCAGACATTCTCTTAATGGATGAGCCAGCATCAGCCTTGGATCCGATTGCGACAGCTCAACTTGAAGAAACCATGCTTGAGTTGAAGAAGGACTTTACCATTATCATCGTAACTCACAGTATGCAACAAGCTGCGCGTGCTAGTGATTATACAGGATTCTTCTACCTGGGTGACTTGATTGAGTATGATAAAACTGCAAATATTTTCCAAAATGCCAAGCTACAGTCAACAAATGACTATGTAACTGGACACTTTGGTTAGAGAGGAAACAGTATGACAGAACCGATTTTACAGGTTTCAGACCTGTCAGTCTATTACAATAAAAAGAAGGCCTTGAATAGTGTTTCCTTATCCTTCCACCCCAAGGAAATTACGGCCCTTATCGGTCCGTCTGGATCTGGGAAATCAACACTTCTAAAGGCTATTAACCGAATGGGTGACCTTAATCCTGAAGTGACGACAACTGGATCAGTGGTTTATAATGGGCACAATATCTATAGTCCGCGTACCGACACGGTTGAATTACGTAAGGAAATCGGGATGGTTTTCCAACAACCAAATCCCTTCCCTATGTCTATCTACGAAAATGTTGTTTATGGTCTCCGCATTAATGGGGAAAAAGATAAGAACGTTTTGGATGAAGCTGTGGAGAAAGCTTTACAGCGTGCTTCAATCTGGGATGAGGTTAAGGATCGCTTGCATGATTCAGCTATTGGACTTTCAGGTGGACAGCAGCAACGTGTCTGTGTAGCCCGTGTATTGGCGACTAGTCCAAAGATTATCCTCTTGGATGAGCCTACCTCAGCCTTGGACCCTATTTCTGCTGGTAAGATTGAGGAAACCTTGTATGGTCTAAAAGACAAATACACCATGCTCTTGGTTACGCGTTCCATGCAGCAAGCATCTCGTATCTCTGACAAGACAGGATTTTTCCTAGATGGAGATTTGATTGAGTTTAACGATACCAAGAAGATGTTCCTCAACCCACAACACAAGGAAACAGAAGATTATATTTCAGGAAAATTTGGATAAGGAGATAAATGATGTTACGTTCTCAATTGGAGGAAGATTTAGAGAAATTGCATAATCAGTTTTATGCTATGGGACAAGAAGTTCTTTCCCAAATCAATCGTACCGTACGTGCTTTTGTAACGCATGACCGTGACATGGCTAAAGAAGTCATTGAGGAAGATGCAGAAGTAAATGAATACGAAGTTAAACTTGAAAAGAAATCATTTGAAATGATTGCCCTACAACAGCCAGTTTCACAAGACTTACGTACAGTTTTAACAGTTCTAAAAGCTGTGTCAGACTTAGAACGTATGGGGGACCATGCAGTATCCATTGCTGAAGCAACCATTCGTATGAAGGGTGAACAACGCATCCCAGCAGTCGAAGAAGAAATTAAAAAAATGGGTCGTGAAGTAAAAAACTTTGTTGAAGCCGCTTTAGAACTTTATTTGAATGGTTCTGTGGATCAAGCCTATGAAGTTGCAACCATGGATGAAAATATCAACCATTATTTTGATAATATTCGAGACCTAGCTACAGAAGAAATCAAAAAACATCCAGAAGCTATCGTCACAGGTCGTGATTATTTCCAAGTTATTTCTTACTTGGAACGCATCGGTGACTATGCAAAAAATATCTGTGAATGGGTTGTTTACTTTGAAACAGGTAAGATTGTTGAATTGTAAGATTGATTAATTATGCAAAAAAAGGAGCTTGTTAGTAAGTAAAAGCTCCTTTTTTGAAACAAAAATTGAAAATTTTTCATAAAAATTTAGAATATGCTTGACAAAAGAAGTAGATAGAGTTATAATTATACAAAATTAACAGAGAGGTTGTTTATTTATGAATTTTAAAAAATGGATATTTGTCTTATGTAGTTTTCTTGCAAGCTTCTTATTGGTGGCTTGCCAATCGTCTAGCTCAAGCTCGCAGTCTGCAGTGGAGGCCATCAAGCAAAAAGGAAAATTAGTGGTCGCAACTAGTCCCGACTATGCTCCCTTTGAGTTTCAAGCACTTGTGGATGGTAAAAACCAAGTCGTAGGTGCGGATATTGACATGGCGCAAGCAATCGCTGATGAACTTGGAGTGAAATTGGAAATTTCAAGTATGAGTTTTGATAATGTCTTGACCAGTCTTCAAACAGGAAAAGCAGACCTAGCAATTGCGGGAATCAGTGCAACTGAAGAAAGACAAGAAGTCTTTGATTTCTCAATTCCTTACTATGAAAATAAAATTAGCTTCCTTATCAGAAAATCAGATCTTGAAAAATACAAGGATTTGGACTCTCTAGCAAGTGCTAATATTGCAGCTCAAAAAGGGACTGTTCCTGAATCTATGGTTAAAGAGCAACTTCCAAAGGCACAGTTGACTTCTTTGACAAATATGGGAGAAGCAGTAAACGAGCTCCAATCTGGTAAGGTTGATGCCGTTCATATGGATGAGCCAGTAGCATTGAGCTATGCTGCTAAGAACTCAGATTTGGCAGTGGCTACGGTAAGCTTGACTATGAAAGAAGGCGAAGCAAATGCTGTAGCTATCAAAAAAGGTAACTCAGATTTGAAGGAAGTAGTTGATAAGGTCATCCAAAAACTGAAAGATGACGGAACTTACCAAACTTATCTTGAAAAAGCTGCTAAGCTAACAGAAGTAGAACAATAAAAAATAACAGAGTTGGATTTCAGTCCAGCTCTGTTTTTAAATAGCTTAATGTTTCTTCAATATTTTCTAAAGGAACTTTTGCAAAGTGATAAGGGCAGTTCGCTAGATAGGAAGATTCAAAGAAGTCGAGTTCTAGAGGACTGTGTTTAAGACTAGCGATGCTAGGATAGTTCCTGAGATCAAGCAAAAGCCCATCATGAAGTGGATAGTTCGGTAGGGAAAGGGGATACCTTTGTAAGAGCTGTTGGATGTGCTTCTGACTTTTTTCTTGCAGTGCCAGTCGTGCTAGTCTGTTTTTCTCAAAGAGTTGACTATCGATGTAGAGTGATAGAGCCTTTTGCATGATAAGGTTATTATCGTAGTCGAGAATGTTTTTATAGGCCACAAAAGCTTCCTTGATAGTGTTTGGAAGAAGAAGGGCAGTGATTCGAAGGGCAGGAAATAGACTGGTAGAAAAGGACTTGATATAGATGACCAAATCATGTTGGTCTAAATAATGAAAGGTTTGTCCCATTTTAGGATCCAAGTCCCCCAGATAGTCATCCTCAACGATATAAATCTGATATTTGGCAGCCAAGTCAAGGATGGCAAGTTTTTCCTCTTCAGAATAAGAATGCCCCAGAGGATAGTGGAAACGGGGAATAGTATAGAAAAACTTAATCTTTCCGCTTTTAAAGTGTTCCTCAAGTTTGTTTAGTTCAATGCCGTCTACTCGACGGTCAATGGTTTGATAGGGAAGATTTTGAGCTAGTAGCAGCTGGTTCATCCGATGATAGGTCGGTTGTTCAACCAGTATTTCCTGAGTTTGACCTGGAAAATCAATCTGGGAAAGAATAAACAGTGCTTGTTGGGTTCCAGACGTCATGACCAACTGGTCTGCCTTACTATAAATCGCTTGATCAAAGAGTAGTGTCTGAACGGACTGACGTAATTCTTCTAAACCCTCTTGGTGTTCATAGTAGTTGTAGAGATAATTTTCTCGCCCAATCAAGCTTTCATTAACGCACAGACGAAAATCATCATAGGCTGCTGCGTGTTCATCGTTAACTGAGATAATTAAGTCTTCATGACTGGTTTGTTGCTCCAATACATAATAACCACTTTGAGGTTTTGAGTAGATATATTTATCATATCGAAGTTCCATGAGTGCACGCTGAATGGTGTCCTTACTGCAGTGGAAATCTTGACTGAGTTTTCGGATAGATGGCAGGCGACTTCCAGTTGGAAATCTACCTGATTCTATCTCATTTTTTAGATAGTGAACGACTTGTTCATACTTGCTTTCTTGCTTCATCCCAGACCTCTCTCGATTTTGTTACATTGTACCTTTTTTTTAGAAGTTTGGCAATGTTATACTCTTCGAAAATCTCTTCAAACCGCGTCAACGTCGCCTTGCCGTATATATGTTACTGACTTCGTCAGTTCTATCCACAACCTC
>NZ_JUOS01000139.1 GCF_001075875.1 Streptococcus oralis | reverse complement strand
TTAAAGCTATATTGTTGACCATCGATTTCTTTGGTTCCTGTAACCATCTCTCCATCTTTCAGTTCGAGATAGTACCAGTCATTATTGTATTTAAGCCAGCCTTTTTTCTGATCGCCGCTAGATGTATAATAGTACCATTTGCCATCAAACTGTTCCCAACCAGTTGCCATGACGCCTCCATTATTGAAGCGATAGAGTTTGCCATCAATTTTATTTAAACCAGTGAACATTTCCCCTGTTTTAGGGTCTAGATAATACCATTTTCCTGCATCATTGAGCCAACCACGTTTCATTTCACCTGAAGCGCTAAAGTAATACCATTTTTGATGCGTATATTGCCAATAAGTTCCCATTTCTCCGGCTTCATTGAAATAGTACAACTTTCCGTCAATTTCTTTGAAACCAATGGTCATTTTTTTATTTTCATCTAGGTAATACCATTTATTACCAATTTTATTCCAGGATGATGCTCTTACTTCATTTGAAAGCGCACCTGTATCATCAAAGACCAGAGTTGCTCCATTCACTGTTCTGGTACCAGTTTGCATAATCCCTTTTTCGTCAAAGTAATAGGTCTTACCGTTAATAATTGCTAACTCGGATTCTTTTCGATATCCTTTAGAATCCACATAATACCAATGCTTGTCGATTTGAAGCCATTTAGAAGTTTGTAACTTCCCATCTTTATCCATATATAAAGATTTAAGAGTAGCTTCATCATCAAAATCTTGAAGCCATTTATCTTGTTGCAGATGTCCTTTACCATTGAAGAAGTATTTCTCTCCATTAATTGTATGCCAACCAGTTGCCATCTGATCATCAGCGAAATAATACTTCTTATATCCATCTTCAGTAATCCAACGTGCAGTAGTATTCGGAATATCTGGGTAGTCTTGAGAAATATTATTAATACCGTCTGTTTTTATATCAAAGACAGTAGCATCTTTTTTATCACTTGAAGCATGAACGACTTGAACATTCATCTCTTTCAATTTATCTCTTGTTGCTTGAACATTGATATCCAAACCTGTTGTTTGCACAACGATAGATGGAGAGAGGTTATTGAGGAAATTAATGCTATTTGAAACTTTTCCATCGAGGTGATGGTTCCACTTCATCAAATCTACTTTCCCAATTTGTGGACCTAATCGATCTTCAGCTCCATAAACATTATCAAGATCCCCACCCAGATAAATTTTCTTTCCATTTACTGTAACTACAGCAACAATCGAATTGGGGTTATCATCGTATACTTTCTTTAATTTTCCATCTGGACCGTATTCATTCTTGTAGTTATACAACTGAATATCCATATCCCCCAATTTGAAATGACTATCATTATCAGAGATATCTTGGATAAGATTGACCCCATATTTTCTAGCTGCATTCAGAGCATTATTGTAGTTGAAAAGGTTATCCCACAAGCCCCATTGAGTGGAAATTCGATCATCCGAATATCTTTTTAGATAAAATTTATCAACCTTATATTTTTTTTAGAACTTCATCAGCTCCACCGATATGGTCACTATGAACATGAGTTCCAAGCATAAAGTCCAACTTCTGAACACCTACATGGTCAAGATGACGGAAAAGTCGATCTTCAATTGCATAGAAATTTGACGTAATAATCCCCGATCTTAATGGATAAAGTGGATCACTCCCATCTGGGAAGTCATAGTCTTCACCCATATCTATCAGCGCATAATGCCCATTACTTTCAAGCAAAATGGCATCTGTACCTGGACTTCCTTTGGTATTAATGAAATGAATCCGATTCACGTCAGACTGCGAACTTGTGTCCGCCTCAACTCTTGCGCTGACACTAAGAAACAAAAATGCTCCTAAAGCGACTGCAACTTTTGTTTTTTTCATGATAAAGCCTCTCAAATTTTCTACTAATATATATAATTATACCAAAAAAACATGAAAAAGGGGTGTAAAAATGTAAACTGTCATTTTTACTGAGCCAAATCTTCCGCAAATCGATCAACATCTATCATCAAGTCCCTCCCTGATTTTTCTATGCAGATTTTTGGGAGTTCTTTTGTTAGTATCCTGTTTGCATCAGCTAAATCTTTAGGATAGATGTAGAATTGTTGGCCCTGTGGAAACTGATTTCGTACTTGCCATTCTTCAAAGTCCTTCAAAAAACTATTATGAGATGGCATCCTGACCGCTTCAAACAAGGCATGATCAAAGAATCTTAACAACCGATAAAGACCATGAACCTCATCAGCAAAGCATTTATCAATCTTGTCACAGGGATAACCCCGTCTCTGATAAGCACGACATAAGTTTTGTAAAACCATGCTTATCCCATCTACATCCTTTTGTACCAAACTTATAAAGTACCGAACAGAAAATTCTTCCATACCTGTTCTTTTTTTCTTCTCTAAAAACTATTGTGCCAGTATGAGAGCCTCAGACAATCTGTCTTCATCTTGATAATAAAGAGCATATAACAGATTGATGACATTTTCTGGATAATAGGTTCCTTTCAATAAGGGTAAGTCTTCTGGAATGAAAGATGAAATGTCTGAAAAATCATTACAAGCAAAACAGTTAAATAATCCTCTCAAAATTCCAGCTGTATAGACTGTTCCACTTGCAAGCAAACCGCCTTTAATTAACTCTACTCTTCCTATTTGCCACAAAGCTTTATTTAACAGATTATAGTCTCCATCTAAAAATGATACATAATATGCAAAATACTTGATATCATCTAACAATAAACTACTGTACAACTTTGTCCTTAAAATATCATCGGACATTACTTTCGAATTGTTCAAATACTTCTCAAATATTTTTTGGTTCGACTCTTCAAATTCTAGCAAATTTATCGGATCAGAATAATAGCCCCAATCTTTAAAATGATATTCACGTATCTTTTGATATTCTTTTACATACTCTCTCATAAGAACCACTTTCCTCTATCTACTGTATAAAAAAAAGACTAGACAAGTCTAGCCTTTCTTATTAATTAGAATTTTTTACGTTTACGAGCTGCTTCTGATTTACGTTTGCGTTTTACAGAAGGTTTTTCATAGAATTCACGTTTGCGTGTTTCTTGAAGAGTACCAGCTTTAGTAACCGCACGTTTGAAACGACGAAGAGCATCGTCAAGAGATTCATTCTTACGTACTACTGTTTTAGACATTTTTTTCACTCCCTTCAAGTTCAAGATCTATTCTATTTTACACGGAATAAAGAAAATTGTCAAGAAAAAAATGAAATTCCCCCAAATCATTCAATTTAAATTTTACAAAATTTACACCTTACACCTAACCTAGTTCCCCACTTATAAAATTCATTCCAGACGGCCAAATAATTCATTTATTTCACACTCAATGGAATCTAGATATTCCCCATAATCTGACGGTAAATCAGAAATGATATACAGATCCTGACTATCAAAATGCCAGACAAGATGTTTAAGTATCTGCTCTTGAATAAAATGTAAATCCTTTAGTTGAGCTAAACTGATAGCTTCTATCTTTGCTAAATACTGACAAAAAGCAGAAAGTGCAGAACAATCAAATTTGTCTTCTTCATATCAATACCTATAACATTTCTTTTTCAAGAATTAATAATTCTCAAAAAATGGAGATTATATATTCTTCTTTTCAAGGGAAAATCTATCATACACCCTACTATTAGAACTATTGTACCACTTTCAGAAAAACTGTATTCATTTTTGAACATATCCAGACCAAAAAACCACCCAATCCATAGGATCGAATGGTCTTTAATGGTAAAAATCTTATTTCTTTAACAAGCTGAGTGCTGCTGCATCTGCGATAATAGTCACATCTGGATGATTTTGCAGACTGCTTGCTGGAAGACTTTCTGTCACAGGACCTTCAACAGTTCCAGCGATAGCTTTTGCTTTTGATTCCCCATAAGCAAAGAGAAGGATAGATTTAGCATCCAAAATATTTTTAATCCCCATTGAAATAGCTTGTGTTGGAACATCTTCAATCTTCTCAAAGAAGCGCGCGTTAGCTTCAATTGTAGACTGGTCAAGCTCTACAAGGTGAGTTTGGCTATCAAATGGTGTGCCCGGTTCATTAAAGCCAATATGACCATTGCGACCAATTCCTAAGATTTGTAGGTCAACTGGATGGTCAGCAAGAATTTGGTTGTAGCGTTCTACTTCTACTTCTGCATTATCCTTGACACCACGTGGCAAGAAACTTTCTTTAAATGGTTTCTTGTTAAATAGATTTTCTTGCATAAAGTAACGGTATGATTGAGGATTATCCCCATCAAGACCTACGTACTCATCCAAGTTTACACTTGTGAGATTTGAAAAATCAAGATCACTCTCAACGATTCGTTGGTAAAATTCCAGAGGGCTACTTCCTGTTGCAAGCCCTAATGTTTGTGCACCGTTTTCCAATTTTTCTTTTAAGATATCAAAAGCAACTTTTCCACCTTCAATTGGATTTTCCACTTGAATAATTTTCATAATTTTGTCCTCCATATTCTTTATTTTATTATATGGTATAGACCAATTTTTGTCAAGTGAAAACGGTTTATTTTTATTGAAATTATAAATATACTAAACAAATCAATTAAGAGTTCTACCCTTAAACAAAAAAAGAGAGGAGTTTGACGTCCTCTCTTAAATCTTATATCAGAAGCACTTCCTGATTATATTTTAGAAAATGATTTTTTTATTATACTATTTTTTACGTTTGGCAACCAAACTCAATCCAACTAAACCAAGTGCTACTCCTAAAACGATTAAGACTGTAGTTTTCTGTTCACCTGTTTTCGGTAACTCATTATCCTTTTTCTTTTCAGGCGTTGACGATGTTACTGGTGCTGGAGGTGTTACTGGGCTTGGAGGCGTTACTGGACCTGGAGGCGTTACTGGACCTGGAGGCGTTACTGGACCTGGAGGTGTTACT
>NZ_JUOS01000138.1 GCF_001075875.1 Streptococcus oralis | reverse complement strand
AACAAAATAGGCTCCATAATTCCTATGGTGGTGCTACCCACTACAGAAATTATAGAGCCCTTTTTTCTTGACTCCTTGCTTGGATGTGATATACTTAACTAGTAAAGGAATGGTGTGAGAACCTTGTATTTATAGAAATTCTGTTCTGAGAAAGGAGCAAATCATGAGACAGTTGGCAAAAGATATCGATCATTTTTTAAATGAGATTATTCTCAAAGCGGAAAACCAACATGAAATTCTCATTGGTCATTGCACGAGTGATGTGGCTTTGACCAATACCCAGGAGCATATTCTCATGCTTTTATCAGAGGAGTCGCTAACCAACTCTGAGTTGGCGCGTCGTCTCAATGTCAGTCAAGCTGCCGTTACCAAGGCTATCAAATCCTTGGTCAAAGAGGGGATGTTGGAGACATCTAAGGATCCCAAGGATGCTCGCGTTATCTTCTATCGATTGACAGACTTGGCACGACCAATTGCTGAGGAACACCACCATCATCATGAGCATACCCTCTCGACTTACGAGCAGGTTGCCACTCAGTTCACACCAAACGAACAAAAAATTATCCAGCGGTTTTTAACTGCTTTAGTAGGAGAAATCAAGTAATGAGATACATCACAGTAGAGGATTTGTCCTTCTATTATGACAAGGAACCTGTGCTTGAGCATATCAATTACAGTGTTGATAGTGGGGAATTTGTCACACTGACAGGAGAAAATGGAGCGGCAAAGACTACTCTTATCAAAGCTAGTCTAGGTATTTTACAACCGAGAATTGGGAAAGTAACCATCTCAAAGACAAATATTCATGGGAAAAAATTAAGAATTGCCTATCTTCCTCAGCAAATTGCTAGTTTCAATGCAGGCTTTCCAAGTACTGTTTATGAGTTTGTCAAATCAGGTCGCTACCCAAGAAAGGGCTGGTTCCGTCGTTTGAATGCCCATGATGAAGAACACATCAAGGCTAGTTTAAACTCAGTTGGCATGTGGGAACATCGGGATAAACGCATTGGTTCTCTCTCTGGTGGGCAAAAGCAAAGAGCGGTCATTGCACGTATGTTTGCTTCAGATCCAGATATCTTTATATTGGATGAGCCGACAACAGGGATGGATGCAGGTACCAAGAATGAATTTTATGAGCTCATGCACCATAGTGCCCACCATCATGGCAAGGCTGTTTTGATGATTACTCACGATCCTGAAGAAGTTAAGGATTACGCAGATCGTAATATCCACCTTGTTCGTGACCAAGATTCGCCATGGCGTTGTTTCAATGTCCATGAAAATGATCAGGAGGTGGAACATGCTTAATCTATTTTCTTATGATTTTATGCAGCGAGCCTTTTTAGCGGTTATTGCCATGAGTCTCTTTTCACCAGTTCTGGGGACCTTCCTTATTTTGCGTCGCCAGAGTCTTATGAGTGATACACTGAGTCACGTTTCGCTTTCGGGTGTTGCCTTTGGCTTGGTTTTGGGGATTTCTCCGACCATCTCAACCATTGTGATTGTCTTGATTGCAGCGGTCTTCCTTGAATACCTACGCACGGTTTATAAGAGCTTTATGGAGATTGGGACAGCCATTCTCATGTCTACAGGACTTGCAGTATCGCTCATTGTCATGAGTAAAGGTAAGAGCTCTAGTTCTATGAGTCTGGACCAATACCTGTTTGGTTCTATCGTGACTATTAGTCAAGAGCAGGTAATTGGGCTCTTTGTCATTGCAGCGGTTGTTTTAATCCTGACCTTCCTCTTTTTAAGACCCATGTACATCTTAACTTTTGACGAGGATACAGCTTTTGTAGATGGTTTACCTGTACGTACCATGTCTATCCTCTTTAACATGGTAACTGGTGTGGCTATTGCTCTTATGATTCCAGCTGCAGGAGCACTTTTGGTATCGACTATCATGGTCTTACCAGCAAGTATTGCTTTGCGTTTAGGGAAGAACTTTAGTTCGGTGATGATTCTTGCTAGCGCTATTGGCTTTCTGGGCATGGTTGCGGGACTCTATATTTCCTATTATGCAGAGACACCACCGAGTGCAAGTATCACCCTTATCTTTGTAGTTGTCTTCTTGTTAGTCAGCTTACTCAAACGTTTTATCAAATAGGAGAAAAAAATGAAAAAACTAGGCCTACTTTTTGCAAGTCTTGTGACGGTATTCTTAGTGGCTTGTTCCAATCAAAAACAGGCAGATGGGAAATTAAACATCGTTACAACTTTCTACCCTGTCTACGAATTTACCAAGCAAGTAGCAGGCGATACAGCCAATGTCGAGCTCTTGATTGGGGCAGGGACAGAACCACATGATTATGAACCATCTCCTAAGGCAGTCGCTAAAATCCAAGACGCCGACGCCTTTGTGTATGAGAACGAAAACATGGAAACTTGGGTTCCCAAGCTTTTAGATTCACTAGATGCGAAAAAAGTAAAAACAATCAAGGCGACTGGAGATATGTTGCTTCTTCCAGGAAGTGAAGAAGAGGAAGACCATGACCACGGCGAAGCAGGTCATCATCACGAGTATGACCCTCATGTATGGTTGTCTCCTGCGCGTGCCATTAAGCTTGTAGAGCACATTCGTGACAGTTTATCAGCTGACTATCCTGATAAAAAAGCAACCTTTGAGCAAAATGCAGCTGCCTATATCGAGAAATTACAAGCTCTGGATAAGGCCTATACTGAAGGACTTTCTAGTGCTAAACAAAAGAGTTTTGTGACTCAACACGCTGCCTTTCGTTACTTAGCTTTAGACTACGGACTCAATCAAGTTTCTATCTCAGGTCTTTCCCCAGATGCGGAACCGTCAGCAAGTCGCTTGGCAGAATTGACCGAATATATCAAGAAGAACAAGATCTCTTATATCTACTTTGAAGAAAATGCCTCACAAGCTCTAGCTAATACTCTTTCAAAAGAAACAGGGGTTAAGTTAGACGTTCTGAATCCTCTGGAAAGCTTGACCGAAGAGGATATGAAGGACGGCGAGAACTATATCTCTATCATGGAGAAAAATCTCAAGGCCCTCAAGCAGACAACTGATCAGGCAGGGGCAGAAATTGAGCCAGAAAAAGCCGAGGAAACTAAAACAGTTCAAAATGGTTACTTTGAAGATGCCGATGTCAAGGATCGCACCTTGAGTGACTATACTGGTAACTGGCAGTCTGTTTATCCTTTTCTTGAAAATGGTACTCTAGACCAAGTCTTTGATTACAAGGCTAAGTTGACTGGTAAGATGACTAAGGATGAATACAAAGCCTACTATCAAAAAGGTTACCAAACAGATGTGACCAAGATTAACATCACGGATAACACTATGGAATTCATCCAAGGTGGCCAAAGTAAGAAATATACTTACAAGTATGTTGGCAAGAAAATCTTGACTTATAAGAAAGGAAATCGTGGAGTGCGCTTCCTCTTTGAAGCGACGGATGCAGACGCTGGGCAATTCAAGTATGTTCAGTTTAGCGACCACAATATCGCTCCGGTCAAGGCAGAACATTTCCATATCTTCTTTGGAGGCACTAGCCAAGAAGCCCTCTTTGAAGAGATGGACAACTGGCCAACCTACTATCCAGATGGCTTATCAGGTCAAGAGATTGCTCAAGAAATGTTGGCTCATTAAGATACGAATCACATGATAAAAGCGGACAGGAAAGTTTTCTGGTTATCAGAATCCTCTCTTGTCCGCTTTTTTTGAGTTTGTCAGTTAAAGAGCTTTTGCACTTCTTTTTGTACTTATGGCCTTATTGAATACCAAGTTTTCATTACTTGTCAAAGCCTTGTAAGGCTTTTTCGCGTTCGTCTACTTGTCCCTTGGCATCTAGTTTGTTACCACCGTAAACTGCTGTTTCCCATGATCCATACATTGGATTTGGGAAGATGATGAATTTTTCACCAAATTCTTTTTGCAATTCTTCAAGTTGTTTGTCACGATCAGCTTCAGAAGTCTTAGAAAAATCTGCAAAGTCTACAAGGTTATCACCAAATAGTAACACAAGATTTGTCTTTTCTTGAACCGCTTGTCGACGACCTTCTTTGGATTTTACACCACTTTCTAGGAACATGAGGTGATCACGTCCTTGTACAGGAATGCCTTCGTTTTCTAGATTTTTAATGGTAGCATCTACTTGGTCGACTGAACGGTCAGAAATATAGTAGATTTGAACACCGTTTTGATCGGCAAACTGAAGAAAATCTTTAGCACCTGGGACGGCTTTTGCTGCAGCTTTTTGGACCCAAACATCCCAATTTTCAGGTGTGAATGCTGTTCCATCTTTGACATTTTGAACTTGATAAGGACTGTTATCTAGGACCGTTTCGTCCAAGTCCAAAACAATCGAATAAGGCTTGTCTGATTCTGTTTTCAGTAATTCCTTTAGACGATCTGTAGCAACATTATAGCCTTGTAGATACAAGGCTTTTGTTTCGGCTGCTTTTTGATACCAGAGAGTTGACATGGTATTTTCTCTAGACCGTAGTTGGTCGTAAGTCATTGTAATCTGATTGTCAGATGAGTTATTAGCGGATGTTTGTGTTTCTGTGGATTTTGTGGCGCAGCTGGTCAATAAGATGACAGATGCAAGTGCAGAAACGATTGTAACAGTGGTTTTAGCTGTTTTCATAAAATGTCTCCTGTCTATTAATTTCAATAACAGTATAGCATGAGGGAATAGTTAAGGCAAGCGTTTTCCTAAATATGGACTTGATTTTCCAAAGAAAGATGTAGATAATTAACGGATTAGAGGAAGAGAAAAATATTTTAAAACCTTGAAAAATCTAGCTAAATAGGGTATAATATAAATAATCATTTGTCGTAGGTTTTGTCTGAAATATTGTCCGGACAAGGCTCACAGCAGTTAAATCTCCTGAAAAAGTCGGATTTAGCTGCTCTTTTTGTGCTTTTTTTCAGGTTTTTCGATCTTTGTAACAAAGATTTAAAGATTCTGAAAATTAGTCGAGGGGGATAAGTTGATAGGGTTTTTAGAACCCTCTAACGATATTTACTAGCTTAGATCACTAAGCTTGGAACTTTATTTAAAAAGGAGAATCATCTTGGCAGGACATGACGTTCAATACGGGAAACATCGTACCCGTCGTAGTTTTTCAAGAATCAAAGAAGTTCTTGACTTACCAAATTTGATTGAAATTCAAACTGATTCATTCAAAGATTTCCTAGACCATGGTCTGAAGGAAGTGTTTGAAGATGTAATGCCAATTTCAAACTTCACAGACACAATGGAGTTGGAATTTGTTGGCTACGAAATCAAAGAACCTAAATATACGCTTGAAGAAGCTCGTATCCACGATGCCAGCTACTCAGCACCTATCTTTGTAACCTTCCGCTTGATTAACAAAGAAACTGGCGAAATCAAAACACAGGAAGTTTTCTTTGGTGATTTCCCAATCATGACTGAGATGGGAACCTTTATCATCAACGGTGGTGAACGTATCATCGTATCACAGTTGGTGCGTTCTCCAGGTGTTTACTTTAATGACAAGGTAGACAAAAATGGTAAAGTGGGTTACGGTTCAACTGTTATCCCTAACCGTGGAGCTTGGTTGGAACTTGAAAGTGATTCAAAAGACATCGCCTATACTCGTATCGACCGTACTCGTAAGATTCCATTTACGACTTTGGTTCGTGCACTTGGTTTCTCAGGCGATGACGAAATCTTTGATATCTTTGGTGACAGCGAGTTGGTTCGCAACACTGTTGAAAAAGATATCCATAAAAACCCAATGGACTCTCGTACAGACGAAGCTTTGAAAGAAATTTATGAGCGTCTTCGTCCAGGTGAACCAAAAACTGCTGAGAGTTCACGTACCTTACTTGTGGCTCGTTTCTTCGACCCACGTCGTTATGACTTGGCTGCAGTTGGTCGTTACAAGATCAATAAAAAACTCAATGTTAAAACACGTTTGCTCAACCAAACTATTGCTGAACCATTGGTAGACCCTGAAACTGGTGAAATCTTGGTAGAAGCTGGAACAATCATGACTCGTAGCGTGATTGAGAGCATCGAAAGTCACTTGGATGGCGATTTGAATAAGATTGTCTACACTCCAAATGACTCAGCTGTTTTGACAGAACCAGTTGTTCTTCAAAAATTCAAGGTTGTGGCACCAACTGATCCAGACCGTGTTGTAACAATCATCGGTAATGCAAACCCAGAGGATAAAGTTCGCACGATCACTCCTGCAGATATCCTTGCTGAAATGAGCTACTTCCTTAACTTGGCTGAAGGCATCGGTCGTATCGATGATATCGACCACCTCGGAAACCGTCGTATTCGTGCTGTTGGTGAATTGCTTGCCAACCAAGTACGTCTTGGACTTTCACGTATGGAACGTAATGTTCGTGAACGTATGTCTGTTCAAGATAACGAAGTATTGACACCTCAACAAATCATTAACATCCGTCCAGTGACTGCGGCGATCAAAGAATTCTTTGGTTCTTCACAATTGTCACAGTTCATGGACCAACACAACCCGCTTTCTGAGTTGTCACACAAACGTCGTTTGTCTGCCTTAGGACCTGGTGGTTTGACACGTGACCGCGCTGGATATGAAGTGCGTGACGTGCACTACACTCACTATGGTCGTATGTGTCCAATCGAGACACCTGAGGGACCAAACATCGGTTTGATCAACAACTTGTCTTCATACGGACACCTCAACAAGTATGGTTTCATTCAAACACCATATCGTAAGGTTGACCGTGCAACTGGAAAAGTAACCAACGAAATCGTTTGGTTGACAGCCGATGAAGAAGATGAGTTCACAGTAGCGCAGGCTAACTCTAAATTGAACGCAGATGGCACTTTTGCTGAAAAAGTTGTTATGGGACGTCACCAAGGGGTTAACCAAGAATATCCAGCATCAAGTGTTGATTACATGGATGTTTCTCCTAAACAGGTAGTTGCTGTTGCGACAGCATGTATTCCTTTCTTGGAAAACGATGACTCCAACCGTGCCCTCATGGGTGCCAACATGCAACGTCAGGCTGTACCATTGATTGATCCAAAAGCACCTTACGTTGGTACTGGTATGGAATATCAAGCAGCCCATGACTCTGGAGCGGCTGTAATTGCTCAGTATGATGGTAAAGTTACTTATGCCGATGCTGACAAGGTAGAAGTTCGTCGTGAAGATGGCTCATTGGATGTTTACCATATCCAAAAATTCCGTCGTTCAAACTCAGGTACTGCCTACAACCAACGTACGCTTGTTAAAGTTGGTGACGTTGTAGAAAAAGGCGACTTTATCGCAGATGGACCTTCTATGGAAAATGGAGAAATGGCGCTTGGACAAAACCCAATCGTTGCCTACATGACATGGGAAGGTTACAACTTCGAGGATGCCGTTATCATGAGCGAACGCTTGGTGAAAGACGATGTCTACACATCTGTCCACCTCGAAGAATACGAATCAGAAACTCGCGATACAAAGCTTGGACCTGAAGAAATTACTCGTGAAATTCCAAACGTTGGTGAAGATGCTCTTAAAGACCTTGATGAAATGGGTATTATCCGTATCGGTGCTGAGGTTAAAGAAGGGGACATCCTTGTAGGTAAAGTAACACCTAAGGGTGAAAAAGATCTTTCTGCTGAAGAACGTCTCTTGCACGCTATCTTTGGTGACAAATCTCGTGAAGTTCGTGACACATCTCTTCGTGTACCACACGGTGCTGACGGTGTCGTTCGTGATGTTAAGATCTTTACACGTGCAAATGGTGATGAATTGCAATCAGGCGTTAACATGCTGGTTCGTGTCTACATCGCTCAAAAACGTAAGATTAAGGTCGGAGATAAGATGGCCGGACGTCACGGAAACAAAGGGGTTGTTTCTCGTATCGTTCCTGTAGAAGACATGCCTTACCTTCCAGACGGAACTCCAGTTGATATCATGTTGAACCCACTTGGGGTGCCATCACGTATGAATATCGGTCAGGTAATGGAGCTTCACCTTGGTATGGCAGCTCGTACTCTTGGTATCCACATCGCAACACCAGTCTTTGACGGAGCAAGTTCAGAAGATCTTTGGTCAACTGTTAAGGAAGCAGGTATGGATAGCGATGCTAAGACTATCCTTTACGATGGACGTACTGGTGAACCATTTGATAACCGCGTGTCAGTTGGTGTCATGTACATGATCAAACTTCACCACATGGTTGATGATAAATTGCACGCTCGTTCAGTCGGACCATACTCAACCGTTACGCAACAACCACTCGGAGGTAAAGCTCAGTTTGGTGGACAACGTTTCGGTGAGATGGAGGTTTGGGCGCTTGAAGCCTATGGTGCATCAAATGTCCTTCAAGAAATCTTGACTTACAAGTCTGACGATATCAACGGACGTTTGAAAGCTTATGAAGCTATTACAAAAGGAAAACCAATTCCAAAACCAGGTGTTCCAGAATCCTTCCGAGTTCTTGTAAAAGAATTGCAATCTCTTGGTCTTGACATGCGTGTCCTTGACGAAGATGATCAAGAAGTGGAACTTCGTGACCTTGATGAAGGAATGGACGAAGATGTCATCCACGTAGATGACCTTGAAAAAGCACGTAAAAAAGCTGCTGAAGAAGCAAAAGCTGCTTTTGAAGCTGAAGAAGGTGCAAAAGCGGAAGCAACAGAAGAAGCTACTGAACAAGAATAAGTAGCTCACTTAGAATAGAAAGGGAAGAAATAGTGGTTGACGTAAATCGTTTTAAAAGTATGCAAATCACACTAGCTTCTCCAAGTAAAGTCCGTTCATGGTCTTATGGAGAAGTCAAAAAACCTGAAACAATCAATTACCGTACGTTGAAACCAGAACGTGAAGGACTATTTGACGAAGTCATCTTTGGTCCTACAAAAGACTGGGAATGTGCTTGTGGTAAGTACAAACGCATTCGTTACAGAGGGATTGTTTGTGACCGTTGTGGTGTTGAAGTAACGCGTACAAAAGTTCGTCGTGAACGTATGGGACACATCGAGTTGAAAGCTCCTGTATCTCATATCTGGTATTTCAAGGGAATTCCAAGCCGTATGGGCTTGACCCTTGATATGAGTCCTCGTGCCCTCGAGGAAGTAATTTACTTTGCTGCTTACGTGGTGATCGATCCGAAGGATACACCACTTGAGCACAAATCTATCATGACAGAGCGTGAATACCGTGAGCGCTTGCGTGAATATGGCTACGGATCATTCGTTGCTAAAATGGGTGCCGAAGCTATCCAAGACCTCTTGAAACAAGTAGATCTTGAAAAAGAAATTGCTGAACTTAAAGAAGAATTGAAGACAGCAACTGGACAAAAACGTATCAAAGCCATCCGTCGTTTGGATGTTTTGGATGCCTTTTACAAGTCTGGAAATAAACCTGAATGGATGATTCTTAACATCCTTCCGGTTATTCCACCAGATCTTCGTCCAATGTTGCAGTTGGATGGTGGCCGTTTTGCCTCATCTGACTTGAACGACCTTTACCGTCGTGTTATCAACCGTAACAACCGTCTAGCTCGTTTGCTTGAGTTGAATGCACCTGGTATCATCGTTCAAAATGAGAAGCGTATGCTTCAAGAAGCGGTTGACGCTTTGATTGACAATGGTCGTCGTGGTCGTCCAATTACAGGACCAGGTAGCCGTCCACTCAAATCATTGAGCCACATGCTTAAAGGTAAACAAGGACGCTTCCGTCAAAACTTGCTCGGTAAACGTGTTGACTTCTCAGGACGTTCCGTTATCGCCGTTGGTCCAACTCTTAAGATGTACCAATGTGGTGTGCCACGTGAAATGGCTATCGAGCTCTTTAAACCATTCGTTATGCGTGAAATCGTAGCGCGTGATATCGTGCAAAACGTTAAAGCGGCTAAACGCTTGGTAGAACGTGGAGACGAACGCATCTGGGATATCCTTGAAGAAGTGATCAAAGAACACCCAGTGCTTTTGAACCGCGCACCGACCCTTCACCGTTTGGGTATCCAAGCCTTTGAACCTGTCTTGATTGACGGTAAAGCCCTTCGCTTGCACCCACTTGTCTGTGAAGCCTACAATGCCGACTTCGACGGGGACCAAATGGCCATCCACGTACCGCTTTCAGAAGAAGCTCAAGCAGAAGCGCGTATCTTGATGCTTGCTGCTGAGCACATCTTGAACCCTAAAGATGGTAAACCAGTTGTTACTCCATCTCAGGACATGGTTTTGGGTAACTACTACTTGACCATGGAAGAAGCTGGTCGTGAAGGTGAAGGCATGGTCTTCAAAGACCGTGACGAAGCTGTCATGGCTTACCGCAATGGCTATGTTCACCTCCACTCACGTGTAGGTATTGCAACAGACAGCCTCAACAAACCATGGACAGAAGAGCAAAAACATAAAGTCTTGCTTACAACTGTTGGTAAGATTCTCTTCAACGATATCATGCCAGAAGGTCTACCTTACTTGCAAGAGCCAAACAATGCTAACTTGACAGAAGGTGTTCCAGACAAATACTTCTTGCCACTAGGTGGAGACATCAAGGAAGCTATCAGCAAACTTGAACTTAACCCTCCATTCAAGAAGAAAAACCTTGGAAATATCATCGCTGAAATCTTCAAACGTTTCCGTACGACAGAAACTTCTGCCCTACTTGACCGTATGAAGAACCTCGGTTACCACCATTCAACTCTTGCAGGATTGACAGTGGGTATTGCCGATATTCCAGTCGTTGAAGACAAGGCTGAAATCATCGAAGAATCACATAAACGTGTAGAACAAATCACGAAACAATTTCGTCGTGGTATGATCACAGACGACGAACGTTACAATGCTGTAACAGCTGAATGGCGTGCTGCCCGTGAAAAACTTGAGAAACGCTTGATTGCCAACCAAGATCCGAAGAACCCAATCGTTATGATGATGGACTCTGGAGCCCGTGGTAACATCTCAAACTTCTCACAGCTTGCCGGTATGCGTGGTCTGATGGCTGCTCCGAACGGACGTATCATGGAATTGCCAATCCTTTCAAACTTCCGCGAAGGTTTGTCAGTACTCGAAATGTTCTTCTCAACTCACGGTGCTCGTAAAGGTATGACCGATACGGCCCTTAAGACAGCCGACTCAGGTTACTTGACTCGTCGTTTGGTTGACGTTGCCCAAGACGTTATCATTCGTGAGGATGACTGTGGAACTGACCGTGGTCTCTTGATCCGTTCTATTACTGAAGGTAAAGAGATGATTGAGTCTCTTGAAGAACGTCTCAATGGTCGTTACACTAAGAAAACTGTTAAACACCCAGAAACTGGTGCAGTTATCATTGGTCCAAATGAATTGATCACAGAAGACAAGGCGCGTGAAATTGTCAATGCTGGTGTCGAAGAAGTAACTATCCGTTCAGTATTTACATGTAACACTCGTCATGGTGTCTGCCGTCACTGTTACGGTATTAACTTGGCGACTGGTGATGCGGTTGAAGTTGGTGAAGCAGTTGGTACAATCGCTGCTCAATCTATCGGGGAACCTGGTACACAGCTTACAATGCGTACCTTCCACACGGGTGGGGTTGCCTCAAATACCGATATCACTCAGGGTCTTCCTCGTGTCCAAGAAATCTTTGAAGCCCGCAATCCTAAAGGGGAAGCGGTTATCACAGAGGTCAAAGGACAAGTTACAGCTATCGAAGAAGATGCATCAACTCGTACTAAGAAAGTCTTCGTTAAGGGTGAAACTGGAGAAGGCGAATACGTGGTACCATTTACAGCTCGTATGCGTGTTGAAGTTGGGGACCAAGTCTCTCGTGGTGCAGCATTGACAGAAGGTTCTATCCAACCAAAACGTCTCCTTGCTGTACGTGATGTCTTATCAGTTGAAACTTACCTCCTCGGTGAAGTACAAAAAGTTTACCGTAGCCAAGGGGTAGAAATCGGTGACAAACACATCGAGGTAATGGTTCGTCAAATGATCCGTAAAGTTCGAGTTATGGATCCAGGAGACACAGATCTTCTCATGGGAACACTTATGGACATCAACGACTTTACAGATGCTAACAAGGATGTTCTTATCGCAGGTGGAGTGCCAGCGACTGGTCGTCCAGTCCTTATGGGAATCACCAAAGCCTCACTTGAAACAAATAGTTTCTTGTCAGCAGCTTCCTTCCAGGAAACAACTCGTGTCCTTACAGACGCAGCTATCCGTGGTAAGAAAGACCATCTCCTTGGTCTTAAGGAAAATGTTATCATCGGTAAGATTATCCCAGCTGGTACAGGTATGGCACGTTACCGTAACCTTGAACCACAAGCAGTCAACGAAGAGTCTTACCTAGCATCTTCACAAGAAGAAGCTCCAGTTGATACGACTGTAGAAGAAGTCGTTGAAACTGTTGAAGTAAGCGAATAAAATAATGCTTAAACAAAAAGAGGGGCTTCCCTCTTTTTTTGTATTAAATATATAGAAAAGGTATATTGATTTTTATATGATTTACTAAATAATTTGAGCTATAAAAGTAGAAAAAATTTTTCCAAAAAATTGAGCAAAATGCTTGGTATTCAAGGGCTGGCATGATAAAATATAACAGCGGGTAGTTTACGAAAAATAATGAATAGTAAATACATATTTATTCTAAACTAAGTTAAATTTTATGCAACTTGGAGGTAATGTTAGTGAAAAATGATTTGTTTAATGACCGTATTAGTCGATTTTCAATTCGTAAGTTAAATGTAGGAGTTTGTTCGGTTTTACTAGGAACTTTAGTCATGCTTGGAACGGCTACAGGAGTAGCAGCTGAAGAAGTCGCTGAGAATAAGCAAACTGACGAGGTTGCTGTGACGACTGAAAAGGAACAGCCGGAATCTCTTTCTATATCTCAAGCTGAGAAAGAAGATGTTACAACTTATCAGGCAACTCCAGTTGTTCCAGGTACAACTGAAACTAAGCTGGAACTAGATCACACAAGATTGCAAGGCTATATTGCTGAGATTGAAACAAACCTGGCGAATGGTAAATATAGCAATAAGACTGATGAAAGTATTGATGCTTTAAAAGTAAGTCTTGATAATGCTAAGAATGCTCTTGCCTCTGCTGAAAGTCAAGCTGAGTTGGATGTTGCTTATCAATCACTTGTAACAACGGTAAATGCAAAACTTAAAAATAAGGTAGTAGCAGAATCAAAATCAGTTGTGGAAGCTAAGGCTGAAGTTACTGAAAAAACTGAAGAAAGTACCGGAAAACTAGCAGCAAATACTCAGTCAGCTGAAGGTACTAACGCAATCGCAAATACAGGGAAAAACGACCCTCGTAATGGTAAAGAGATTGACAAGAATACTGCCTTCCGTGCAGATACTGCAACAGCTACTGGAATTGGTGCAGACGTTGAAGACGCAACTTCAACTCCAAAGGTAGAAAAACCTGGCTTTACAACAAATATCAACGCTAAAGACATAGCCAGCCAAATCTCTTGGTTGGACTTTGGCGATGTAGCTAACTGGACAGGAACCACAACAACATCAAAAGGTGACCTTGCTCTCCAAGTTGGGGCTACCTATACTAAGGAAATTATGCCGGGTTATGTGGTTACCATCAAGGTTAAATCTTTGAAACCCTTCCAGGCGACAGAACTTTATAAAAAACGCCTTGAAGACCGAGGAGCAACAGAAGCTGAAAAAGCGACCTATGATCCAAATGCAAGAAATGGTTATGGGAATGCGACTAATACACCTGCTACGAGAGTAGCTTTTACTGCTGGTGAAGAAGCTAAAGTTATTGCCGAAGCTCAAAACCGTTGGACTGAAATTAAAAAAGAAGGTATTGACACTGGTACAACTAAGAAAACTACTATCAGTTCAGAACTTGAAGGTGGGAATATCGGTGTTCAGTTTGAAGTTTCTGCGACCTTCCGTGGAAAAGTGGTCAAACCTGCCATTGTCATGGCGGATGGTGAGTCCGCTAACCCTGGTGAAATGGTTATGTTCACCACAAACGGAGAAGGTTGGCAACATATTGGGGAATGGCCCAAGGGCAATAATAAAACTTATATTCCACAAGATACAGACAATTTATTCGGTCCAAACCCTGCCACTAATATAGATGGCATGGGCTACTATAAGTTGAACCTTGACCTACTTCGACGTTCAAATCAAGTTGGGCCAGATAAAAAAGCGGTTGCTTGGAAGTACTTTGGAAGTGCCGATTTAACAACTGGAGGTCTCGGAACAGGGGTCTTTGGACCAAATATTTCAAGTATTGCTGCTGTTCCCCTTGTTATGACACGTGGAGCGTCCGAAGTTGGCTTGTATATCGCATCTTCAGGTAAACAATCAGCCATGCTTGGATTCTTCCCACTTGATGAAGGAGATGCTCCTGAATCATACGGCAAGGCAGTTCATTCAATTGCAACTGTGGATGGGATTACCGGTAAGAAAGTAAACCAACCTTATCTCGGCCACTTGAGTCCTGATATGGATGAAAACAATACCCTTGATTGGACTGGTGACGATAAAGCGACAACGGCTGATGAAGGAATCGACCAATTGCTTCCAGATAATCTTAAAGGGAAAACCAATGAGATGATCAAGATGGACCGTACCAAACCAGGTAATTATAAGATTTCTGTTGAAGCCCATACTGATGGGGCTGCACAGGCAAATATCTACGGTTGGGTAGACTTCAATCAAAATGGAACCTTCGATGAAGACGAGCGTTCAAATTTAGCTACTATTACGAAAGATGGTATAGTTGAGTTAACATTTGCAAACAGCAAAACTTATATTGACCCTAGTGTTACTGAATTAGGGGTTCGTCTTCGTATCGCTAAGAATGCTAAAGAAATTGAAAGCCCAACAGGTATGGCCTTCTCAGGAGAAGTAGAAGACTTCAAGACTCAAATTACGCACCCACCAAAAGGGGAATTCAAGGAAACTTCTGGTCTTCAAGCTGCTAAACAAACAGCAACTGTAGCCTTTACTGCTCGAGGTTTGCAAGGCTATAGCTTAACTGAATCAGCAAAAATTGATGAAACAGTAGCACCATACATTGTCGATGCAAATGGGAACAAGGCTATTTTGGATGCTGAAGGCTACTATGTCGTACCAGGTCAAGGTAAATATAAAATTACCGCAAATGGTAAAGACGTAGATGTAGAATTCATCCCTGAAGATAATTTCTTAGGAACAGCTGATGGAATCTCTATCCGTCGTACAGATAGTAATGGCTACGACACAGGTTGGTCAACTAAATTTCCAGCCAATGAAGCTAATGTTGATACTTTGATAAATACAATGGATGGACTTTATATCCCAACCGTTACTCCAAAGGATATCGAAGGTGAAAATAAAACTTCAACAGATGTTCAAGGAGCTAGTCAAATAGCTACTCCAGAATTTGCTCTTGAAGGAACAAATAGTAATGGTGAGAAAGTTAAAATCACACCTGATTTTGATTATCCAGCTAAGTTTGTGAGTCCTACGACTGGCAAGGTTATCAATGATCCTGTTCTAACTGTAGAAGGGGAAGGGATTTACTACTTAGACGATTTGACTGGGAAAGTTACCTTTGTGCCGGAACCAGGATTTACTGGCACTGCTAAGGGAGTAACAGTTTCACTTACTGCACCAGTTGGACGAGATAAAAATAAACAAGTTCAGTCAGAATTTATAAAAACAGCTACTGCTAAGTATACTCCAACAGTAACCCCAGCCACAATCAGCTCTACTAATAAGGTTTCTGAGGATGTGCAAAATGTCCCTCAAACTCAAACACCTACATTTGAGTTAAGCAATGACAAGGCTACGAAGATTACTAGCAGGAAATTAGTAGATCCAGCAACTGGCCAGCCTACTGATGAAACCAGTGTGAAAGTAGCAGGCGAAGGAACATATACAATTGATCCTACTACAGGAGCGGTTACCTTCGCACCTGAAAAAGACTTTGTTGGAACTGCAACAGGTGTAACAGTTCAAGCAACTGCGACTATTACAAATGCGAACGGTAAGACGGCGACAATCACTTCGGATGCAACTTATACACCAACAGTTGTAGCGGCTGTTCCAACAGCTCAACCAGCTACTTCAAAAGATATCCAAGGTGCGACTCAAACAGGTACACCAACATTTGCAGGAACAACTGTCCAAGTAAATGGTCAAGATAAACCTGTAACCATTAAATCAAATAGTTATAAGCTCTTGGATAAAGATGGTAATGAAGTTACAACTACGCCAGCTTATGCTGCAGATGGTACAACGCCAATCGGTACTTTCACGATCGATCCAGCAACTGGTACTGTAACATTCACACCAACTGATAAATCATACACAGGTGCAGTCACACCAGCCAAGGTTCAAGCTGAAAGCTCAAACGGTATTAAGGTTGATACAACCTACACACCTGAAATTGTTCCAGTAACCCCAACAACTACACCATCTGAATCAACTGACATCCAAGGTGCAACTCAAACAGGTAAACCTGAATTCAAGGGTGGAA
>NZ_JUOS01000137.1 GCF_001075875.1 Streptococcus oralis | reverse complement strand
GGTAAGGCAACTGCCCCAGCTGACAATGTTCAAAATGCACAATGGACACGTACCTTAAATGTTGATAAGGTAACAGGTAAAGTTCTTAACCCTGAGGCACCATGGACAGCTAATAAGACTAACTATGATGCAGTTCCAACACCAGGATTGACAGGTTACTACGCTGATAAAGGAAGTGTTGCTTCTAAGACAGTCACTCAAGAAAATCTTGAAGAA
>NZ_JUOS01000136.1 GCF_001075875.1 Streptococcus oralis | reverse complement strand
AGGGGTTAAGACACCGCCTTTTCACGGCGGTAACACGGGTTCGAATCCCGTACGGACTATAGTATGAAGCAGATGAAACACTGGATGAAAAAAATTAAAAAAAGTTTCAAAAAAGTGTTGACAAGCGAAAGTAGCTGTGATATACTAATATAGTTGTCACTTGAGAGAAGTGGGTGACAAAGACCTTTGAAAACTGAACAAGACGAACCAATGTGCAGGGCACTACAACTAAGGTTGTAGTACTGAACAATGAAAAAACAATAAATCTGTCAGTGACAGAAATGAGTGAGAAC
>NZ_JUOS01000135.1 GCF_001075875.1 Streptococcus oralis | reverse complement strand
GTTACTACGCTGATAAGACAGAAGCTGGTGGTAAGACAGTTACTCCAGAAAATCCTGAAGTAGTAGAGGTTGTTACCTACAAACCACTTGGCAGTTTGGTTCCGAAATCTGATGATCCGAAATTCCCATCAACACCAGATGTGAAATATCCAAATGATCCAACAGATCCAACTAAACCAAGTAAACCAGTTGTGCCAAATGTCCCAGGCTACAAACCATACTTGCCAGATCCAAAAGATCCAAGCAAACCAGGTCAACCAGTAGAACCAGGTAAGGAGCTTCCAAACCTTCCAACAAATCCAGGTGAGGATACTCCAATCATCTACGTACCAGTAACTCCAGAGAAACCAGTAACTCCAGAGAAACCAGTAACTCCAGAGAAACCAGT
>NZ_JUOS01000134.1 GCF_001075875.1 Streptococcus oralis | reverse complement strand
CGCGGGGCTGGGACTACGAAATCGAGACTTTGTCTATCGATTTCTGTCCCACCGCCTTTTTAAAATATAATGGAGCCGGTGGGAGTCGAACCCACGTCCAAACACCTGCTAACATATTTGTCTACAACCATAGGTTATGTATTGTTTTAACAGCCCCTCGACACATAACTCAAGCCTAGAAACTGCGAGTCTATAAATCTCTTATCAAACTGCTAGACAAAGCTTGATCGTATCTCGCTAATAATAAGACCTGTCATTGAACACGAGCAATCCAAATCGGGTCACGCCTGCTGGTTTTTAGGCAGCTAGAGCGTAAGAAGTGTTATTTTTTGCAGTTATATTTAACTGAGCGTTTACGTCGCCACACGAGTCGCAAAATATGCCTCATAATGCCTGTCGAATCCGTAACGACCCCAAAAGACAATACAATTATTATACCTTATCTGAGGGGATATTGCAAAAATCAAGTAAAAAAAGAATGACACTTTGGCATGTATATGTTTTAAAAGTTACTGTTTAGAGCGATGAAGAGTCATCAAATTAGTTAGAAAATCAAGAGAAAAACTGAAAATCATGTTATAATAAAACGATAGAATCGTAAGAAAGAGTGGATGATTTTTTTGATAATTCCTACTTATAATTGGCAATTTGCTCCGCAAGTTGAGGATGCGGATTTTACAAAGATAGCTAAGAAAGCTGGTTTGGGACCTGAAGTAGCTCGTTTGTTATTTGAACGAGGCATCAAGGATGAGACTAGTCTGAAAAAATTTTTAGAACCTTCTTTGGAGGATTTGCATGATCCCTACCTTTTACATGATATGGAAAAGGCAGTGGAGCGGATTCGCCATGCTATTGAGCAAGGGGAACTGATTCTGATTTACGGGGACTACGATGCGGATGGGATGACTTCGGCTTCCATTGTCAAGGAAAGTTTAGAGCAGATAGGTGCTGAGTGCCTGGTCTATCTTCCCAATCGCTTTACAGATGGTTATGGTCCAAATGCCAGTGTCTACAAATATTTTATCGAACAGCAGGGTGTGTCTTTGATTGTGACGGTGGACAATGGTGTGGCGGGGCATGAAGCCATTGATTTGGCTCAGTCTATGGGAGTGGACGTCATTGTGACCGACCACCATTCTATGCCTGAAGTTTTACCAGATGCCTATGCTATTATTCATCCTGAACATCCAGGGGCGGACTATCCTTTCAAGCATCTAGCAGGTTGTGGAGTTGCTTTTAAGCTAGCTTGTGCCCTTTTGGAAGAAGTGCAGGTTGAGTTGTTAGACTTGGTTGCTATCGGTACAATTGCCGATATGGTCAGCCTGACGGATGAAAATCGTATCATGGTCCAATATGGTCTTGAGGTCTTGCGCAATACTCAACGAATGGGTCTGCAAGAAATGTTTGAAATCGCTGGGATTTCGAGTAGTGATGTGACAGAAGAAACGGTCGGTTTTCAGTTAGCACCACGTTTAAATGCCCTAGGACGCCTGGATGATCCCAATCCAGCTATTGATTTGTTGACTGGATTTGACGATGAGGAAGTGCATGAAATCGCCCTTTTGATTCATCAAAAGAATGAAGAACGTAAGGAAATTGTTCAGTCGATTTACGATGAAGCCAAAGGCATGGTAGATCCTGAGAGAAGTGTTCAAGTTTTGGCTAAAGAAGGCTGGAATCCGGGAGTTCTTGGAATTGTAGCTGGGCGCTTACTTGAAGAACTGGGTCAGACAGTCATTGTCTTGAATATCGAAGAAGGACGCGCCAAGGGGAGTGCTCGTAGCATTGAAGCAGTCGATATCTTTGAAGCCTTGAACCCGCATCGAGAACTATTTATCGCCTTTGGTGGTCACGCAGGCGCTGCAGGTATGACCCTTGAAGCGGATAAGTTGGAAGTCTTATCTGATCTTTTGGAAGCCTATATCCGAGAAAAAGGCGCAGATGCCCAAGGTAAAAACAATCTATTTTTAGATGAAGAACTGGATTTAGAGACCTTGAGTCTGGAGACGGTGAAAAGTTTTGAACGTCTAGCTCCTTTTGGGATGGATAACCAAAAACCTGTCTTCTATACTCGAGATTTTCAAGTTGAAAATGCTCGCGTTATGGGGGCTGGGAATGCTCATCTCAAGCTGAAAATTTCCAAAGGTGAAACCAGTTTTGAGGTGGTCGCTTTTGGTCAAGGGAAATGGGTGACTGAGTTCTCGCAGACCAAGCAACTGGAATTGGCGGTGACTCTCTCTGTCAACCAATGGAATGGACAAACCACCTTGCAGTTGATGATGGTTGACGCCCGTGTAGAAGGTGTCCAGCTTTTTAACATTCGTGGCAAGAATGCCCTGTTACCAGAAGGGGTAGCCGTTTTGGACTTTACACAAGAGTTACCTGATGTGACCTCTTGTTCTGCTATTGTCGTAAAAAATATCCCTGAGGATATATCCCTCCTTAAGAAAATCTGTCAGGAGCAGGAATTTTCAGCTCTTTACTTTAAAAATGATATAGCTAAGGCTTACTACTTGACGGGCTATGGCACAAGAGAGCAGTTTGCAAAATTGTATAAAACCATCTATCAGTTCCCAGAGTTTGATATTCGCTATAAACTCAAGGATTTGGCGGCCTATCTCAAGATTGAGCAAATCTTGTTAGTCAAAATGATTCAGATATTTGAAGAGCTTGGCTTTGTGACCATTGAAAATGGAGTCATGAGGGTGAATAAAGAGGCTGAAAAGCGTGATATAGCTGAGAGTCAGATTTATCAAAAGCTGAAACAAACTGTTAAAGATCAAGAGATTATGGCTCTTGGAACAGTTCAGGAAATCTATGATTTCTTAATGGAAAAAAGTGAATAGAGATAGAAAGAGTTGGCTTGCTGACTCTTTTTGTTTGATGTCAAGTGGAAGTTAGTTGAAGTAGAAAATGGAGAAAGAAGTGGAAAAGAAATTCCTGATAGATTACAAACCCTAACAGGGAAAAGGATTGAAGTGAGTTTATCTTTGTTCAGGGGATGCTTTTGGATATGTATGATTTTTGTGATAAGAGATAAAGTTGCTTGCCATGATGATTTTTATTAGAAGCTTATGTCTAAAGGTATGTGATATAAAGGTTGATGAGGGAGAGATGTTGGGAGCAAAGAGACCTGCTGTGGCCGAGAAGTACTTGTTAATCTTGTCGAAGTAGTTGAAGATTCGAGGTAATCTGACGGCTTAGTCGGAATTTAGCCATCTTGTAATTATAAGATAAAAACAGATGGTTGAAGTCGGATTATCTGTGAGATTCATTTTGAAAATTAGTAAAAAAATGGTATAATGAATGGAAAAGATTCGGCTGAAAGTGAATTGGACTTTCAGAAAAAGAGAGCATTTAAAGCTCTACAAACAGTTGAAGTGACTATTCGGAGGAAAAATGAATACTATTAAACTAACAACACTTGGGGGTGTACGTGAAAATGGTAAAAACATGTACATCGCAGAAATTAACGACTCGATTTTTGTATTAGATGCAGGTTTGAAATATCCTGAAAATGAACAGTTGGGTGTCGATGTCGTTATTCCCAATATGGACTATTTGTTTGAAAATAGCGACCGTATTGCTGGGGTTTTCTTAACACACGGGCATGCGGATGCGATTGGCGCCCTTCCTTATCTCTTGGCAGAAGCTAAGGTTCCTGTATTTGGCTCAGAGTTGACCATCGAACTGGCTAAACTCTTTGTTAAGGGAAATGACAGCGTCAAGAAATTTGATGATTTCCATGTGATTGATGAAAATACAGAGATTGATTTTGGTGGAACGATAGTGTCCTTCTTCCGTACAACCCACTCTATCCCAGAAAGTTTGGGTGTTGTTTTGAAAACATCTGAAGGCAACATCGTCTATACAGGGGATTTCAAGTTTGACCAAACGGCTAGTGAATCTTACGCCACTGACTTTGGACGTTTGGCAGAGATTGGTCGCGAAGGGGTCTTGGCTTTGCTTAGTGACTCAGCAAATGCAGATAGCAATATCCAAGTAGCTAGTGAAAATGAAGTTGGTGTAGAAATCACGCAAACCATTTCTGACTGGGATGGACGTATCATCGTTGCTGCAGTTGCAAGTAACCTTTCTCGTATCCAGCAAGTTTTTGATGCAGCTGCGGAGACAGGGCGCCGTGTTGTCTTGACAGGATTTGACATTGAAAATATCGTCCGTACAGCGATTCGCTTGAAAAAATTGTCTCTAGCAAGTGAAAATCTTTTGATTAAGCCAAAAGATATGTCTCGTTTTGAAGACCATGAATTAATTATCCTTGAAACTGGACGCATGGGTGAACCCATTAACGGCCTACGCAAGATGTCTATTGGTCGTCACCGTTATGTTGAAATCAAAGAAGGTGACCTAGTTTATATCGTTACAACACCATCAATCGCCAAGGAAGCAGTGATGGCACGTGTAGAAAATATGGTTTACCAAGCAGGTGGAATTGTCAAACCAATTACTCATAGCTTGCGTGTGTCAGGACATGGGAATGCGCGTGATTTGCAATTGATGATCAATCTCTTGCAACCTAAGTATCTCTTCCCAATCCAAGGAGAATACCGTGAGTTGGATGCCCATGCCAAGGCTGCTATGGCAGTTGGTATGTTGCCGGAACGGATTTTTATCCCTAAAAAGGGAACAACCATGTCTTATGAGCATGGAGACTTTGTTCCATCTGGTGCAGTTACAGCAGGCGATGTCTTGATTGATGGGAATGCCATCGGAGATGTCGGTAATGTCGTTCTTCGTGACCGTAAGGTCTTGTCAGAAGATGGAATTTTCATCGTGGCTATCACTGTTAACCGTCGCGAGAAGAAAATCATTGCTAAAGCTCGAGTGCACACGCGTGGATTTGTCTATCTCAAGAAGAGCCGTGATATCTTGCGTGAAAGTACAGAGCTAGTCAATCAAACAGTAGAAGACTATCTACAAGGTGAAGACTTTGATTGGGCCGAACTCAAAGGTAAGGTACGTGATCATTTGGCCAAGTTCCTCTTTGACCAAACCAAACGTCGTCCAGCTATCTTACCAGTAGTCATGGAAGCAAAATAGGATCAAATAGCAAGAGAAAGTCGAGTTTCGGCTTTTTCTTATCTTAAACGAATAAGGAGCAAGTTATGGCAGTAATGAAGATTGAGTATTACTCAGAAGTTTTAGATATGGAGTGGGGAGTGAATGTTCTCTACCCAGATGCGTCTCGGGTTGAGGAGCCAGATTCTACGGATATTCCTGTCCTCTATCTCTTACATGGGATGTCAGGAAATCATAATAGCTGGCTCAAACGGACTAATGTAGAGCGCTTGGTGCGAGGGACTAATCTAATTGTTGTCATGCCAAATACAAGTAATGGCTGGTACACAGATACTCAGTATGGCTATAACTACTGTACAGCTTTAGCAGAAGAACTGCCTAAAGTGCTCAAACGCTTCTTCCCTAATATGTCTAGCAAGCGTGAAAAAACTTTTATCGCTGGCCTTTCAATGGGAGGCTACGGTTCCTTCAAGTTGGCTTTGTCAACCAATCGTTTCTCACACGCAGCTAGTTTTTCTGGTGCTCTTAGTTTCGAAGAGTTTTCTCCAGAAAGTCAAAATCTTGGAACGCTTGCTTACTGGCGAGGAGTTTTTGGCAAGCTTGATAACTGGGAAACTAGTCCTTATTCACTTGAAACCCTTGCTAACAAGTCAGACAAGAAGACCAAGCTTTGGGTTTGGTGTGGCGAGCAAGATTTTTTGTATGCTGCCAATAACCTAGCGGTGAAGAACCTCAAAAGGCTTGGTTTTGATGTGACCTATAGCCATAGTGCAGGAACTCATGAATGGTATTATTGGGAAAAACAATTGGAACGGTTTTTGGCTACACTGCCGATTGATTTTGTTTTGGAAGAGAGATTGAGCTAGTTTTTTATCGATAAAATAATATAGACTATTTCTCTAAGGTTAAAAATGAAAATGAGAGTTTATTTTCACTAGACTTTTTAATTGAAAGTAGTAAAATAGTAATGAGATACTAGGTGAAAGAGAGTGAGATATGTATCGTTATCAAATTGGTATTTCTTCGTTAGAGCATGATCGATTTATCGAACAACATGAGTTGGTCAATATATTACAAAGCAGTGCCTGGGAAAAAGTGAAATCTGATTGGAATCATGAGAGACTTGGTGTTTATGAAGGGAAAACATTACTGGCTGTGGCTAGTATTCTCATTAAGTCTCTGCCTTTGGGGTATAAAATGTTTTATATTCCAAGAGGTCCCATATTGGATTATAGGGATACAGAACTTTTAAAGTTTGTCCTGCAGTCTATTAAGTCTTATGCTCGCAGTAAGAGAGCGGTTTTTGTGACTTTTGACCCAAGTATTTGCCTATCTCAAAGTTTAATCAATCAGGAAAAGACAGAATATCCTGAAAATTTGGCTATTATTGATAGTTTGCAACAAATGGGAGTAAGGTGGTCAGGAAAAACGGAGGAAATGGGAGACACTATTCAACCTCGTATTCAGGCGAAAATATACAAGGAAAATTTTGAAGAAGATAAACTTTCTAAGTCAACAAAACAGGCTATTCGAACAGCGCAAAATAAGGGAGTAGAGATCCAATTTGGTGGAACTGAATTATTAGCGCCTTTTTCCTTTTTGATGAAAAAAACCGAGAAGCGAAAAGAGATTCATTTGAGGAATGAAGATTATTATAAAAAATTGTTAGATAATTTTAAGGACAAGGCCTATATCACGTTGGCAACCTTGGATGTCTCTAAACGTTCGCAAGAATTAGAAGAACAGTTAGCGAAAAATAGAGCCTTGGAAGAGACGTTTACTGAGTCGACTCGCACTTCAAAAGTAGAAGCGCAGAAGAAGGAAAAAGAACGTTTGTTAGAGGAATTGACTTTCTTGCAGGAATATATAGATGCAGGTCAAGCAAGAGTTCCTTTAGCAGCTACCTTGACTTTAGAATTCGGACAAACTTCTGTCAATCTATATGCTGGTATGGATGATGTTTTTAAACGTTATAATGCACCAATTTTAACTTGGTATGAAACAGCTCGCTATGCCTTTGAGCGAGGTATGGTGTGGCAAAATTTAGGTGGTGTTGAAAACTCTCTCAATGGTGGACTTTATCATTTTAAGGAGAAATTTAATCCAACGATTGAAGAATACTTGGGTGAATTTACAATGCCCACTCATCCTCTCTATCCTCTGTTAAGACTTGCTCTTGATTTCCGTAAAACATTAAGAAAAAAACATAGAAAGTAAGTACATGGCACTAATTACACTCACGAAAGAAGAGTTTCGTACTTACTTCTAATCAGGTTTCTTCTCGTTCCTTTATGCAATCTGTCCAGATGGGTGATTTGATAGAAAAAAGAGGAGCTCAAATTGTTTATCTTGCTTTAAAACAAGAAGGAGAAATTCAAGTTGCAGCTCTGGTTTATAGCTTGCCTATGCTAGGTGGTCTGCATATGGAGCTCAATTCGGGGCCGTTTTATACCCAACAAGATGCCCTTCCAGTTTTTTATGCGGAGTTAAAAGAATATGCCAAGCAAAATGGTGTATTAGAGTTGCTTGTAAAACCCTATGAGACCTGTCAAGCTTTTGACAGTGATGGGAAGCCAATAGATGAAGAAGAAAAAGTATTATCCAAGATTTGTGTAATTTAGGCTACCAATTTGATGGTTTGCCAACCGGTTATCCTAATGGCGAAGTTTTTTGGCATTTTATCAAAGATTTGGAGGGTTACGATGAGAAATCTTTGCTGAAATCCTTTAATAAAAACAGTATTCGAAATATTCAATCAGCATATGATTTTAATCTGATTGTAAGAAATATAGAACGAGATGAAATTTCGAAATTCAAACAAATTATTGAAGAAACAGGGAAAAGACAAGGGTTTAAGGATAAGAATTTAGATTATTACTGTAAATTGTATGATGCTTTTGAGGACAAGGCGGCTTTTCTAATTGCTGAAGTGAATCCTAAAAAATCAATCGAAGCTCTCGATGTGAAGCAGGCTGGTCTTGATGAAAGATCAAAGCAATTTAAACAGCAATATCAAGCTTTACAAAAGAAAAAAGATCTTTTGAGGAACTTGGATAGTGAATCTGACAACATTGCTTTAGCTTGTGCTTTAATCATTTACACAAATACGTAAGTAGCATATTTGTTTGGAGGCTCATTTACAGAGTATCAGAAGTTTTCTGCTCCGTTTTTGCTTCAATATCATGCAATGAAGCAGGCTCTGGAAAGAAAAATTGGCAAATACAACTTTCTGGGTATTCAAGGGATTTTTGATGGAAGTAATGGCGTATTACGATTTAAGCAGAACTTTAATGGTTATATTGTGAGAAAGGCAGGAACTTTCCGATATTATCCAAATCCAATCAAGTTTAAGTGTTTACAATTTTTGAAAAAAATAATCGGAAGATAAGTGAACAAAGTGGTTTTAGTTTTCTTTCAGCTTACTAGAGTAAAATAAGGAATCTATCTTTAGAATGGGAATCCATGGCTTAAAGATGGGTTCTTATTTTTTTAGAAAGGTGGGCAATTATGGGCTGGATTATTCGTGTGTTATGTCGATTTTTACTAGGGATTTTTCGCATTTTTTGGCGCCTTATATGGACGCTTATCTTCTTCATTCTCATCACTTTTGGGATCCTCTGGTATGTGACAGGTGATTTACCTGCTACTTTAAATCAAGTTAGCAAAGTGGTCCAAGTCGGCCAAGCAGGTTGGCAACAATGGCAAGAAACTGGCACGTTGCAAGGTTTGTCTCAGACAGATCATCATCAAGATTCAGGAGCAAAATGGTCAAAGGCGCAAGCAACTATCTATATTGATTCTCAAATGGATGCCACTTTCCAAAAGGCCTACCTTGAAGCTATTGCCAACTGGAACCAGACTGGTGCTTTTAATTTTGAGCTTGTAACCGAACCGGACCAGGCCGATATTTTCGCTACTGAAATGAATGATGGTTCGACAGCTGTAGCAGGTGAGGCGGAGAGTCAGACAAATCTCCTAACCAAACAATTCATTTCAGTGACCGTTCGCTTGAATCATTATTATTTATCCAATCCAAACTATGGCTATACCTATGATCGTATCATGCATACAGCAGAGCATGAACTAGGTCATGCGATTGGTTTGGAACATACCAATGAAGTTTCGGTTATGCAACCAGCAGGCTCTTATTATGGAATCCAAGCTCAAGATGTAAAAGAAGTTCAAGAACTATATGAGTCTGGAGAATAAGTGATTTTCTAAGGGAACTGGAGCTCTCTGATTTAAGCAATACAGGGCGCTTTTTGCTATAATGGAACTATGAATAACTTAATTAAATCAAAACTGGAGCTCTTGCCGACTAGCCCTGGTTGTTACATTCACAAAGATAAAAACGGCACTATCATTTATGTAGGGAAGGCTAAAAATCTGCGCAATCGGGTGCGGTCCTACTTCCGTGGGAGCCATGATACTAAGACAGAAGCCCTGGTGTCTGAGATTGTGGATTTTGAGTTTATTGTCACGGAGTCTAATATTGAGGCCCTTCTTTTAGAGATTAATCTCATCAAGGAAAACAAGCCTAAGTACAATATTATGCTCAAGGATGATAAGTCCTATCCTTTCATCAAAATCACCAATGAGCGCTATCCTCGCTTGATTATCACCCGTCAGGTCAAGAAGGACGGAGGACTCTACTTTGGTCCCTATCCGGATGTGGGCGCGGCCAATGAAATCAAACGGCTATTGGATCGGATTTTCCCTTTTCGCAAGTGTACCAACTCGCCCTCTAAAGTCTGTTTTTACTACCACATCGGGCAATGTATGGCCCACACCATCTGTCAGAAAGATGAGGCCTATTTCAAGTCTATGGCTCAGGAGGTTTCTGACTTCCTAAAAGGACAGGATGACAAAATCATCGATGATCTCAAGGGTAAAATGGCAGTGGCAGCCCAAAGTATGGAGTTTGAACGTGCAGCGGAATACCGTGATTTGATTCAGGCTATTGGCACCCTTCGGACTAAGCAACGAGTCATGGCTAAAGACCTCCAAAACCGTGATGTATTTGGTTACTACGTGGATAAGGGTTGGATGTGTGTTCAGGTTTTCTTTGTCCGTCAAGGTAAACTGATTGAACGCGATGTCAATCTCTTCCCTTACTACAACGATCCAGACGAGGATTTCTTGACCTATGTGGGGCAATTTTACCAGGAGAAATCTCACCTGATTCCCAATGAAATCCTGATCCCTCAAGATATTGACGAAGAAGCTATCAAGGCTTTGGTGGATACAAAGGTTCTCAAGCCCCAACGAGGGGAGAAGAAGCAACTGGTTAATCTGGCTATCAAAAACGCTCGTGTTAGTTTAGAGCAGAAGTTTAATCTGTTAGAGAAATCAGTTGAAAAGACTCAAGGAGCTATTGAAAATCTTGGACGACTTCTACAAATTCCAACCCCAGTCCGTATCGAGTCTTTTGATAACTCTAATATTATGGGGACTAGTCCAGTCTCTGCCATGGTTGTTTTTGTTAACGGAAAACCGAGCAAGAAGGATTACCGTAAGTATAAAATCAAGACTGTGGTCGGACCAGATGACTATGCAAGTATGCGAGAGGTTATTCGTAGACGTTATGGACGAGTCCAGCGTGACGGTTTGACACCACCAGATTTAATCGTCATCGATGGTGGTCAGGGTCAGGTCAATATCGCTAAACAGGTCATTCAAGAAGAGTTGGGGTTAGATATTCCGATCGCAGGCCTGCAAAAGAATGACAAGCACCAAACCCATGAATTGCTCTTTGGAGACCCACTTGAGGTGGTAGAGTTGTCTCGCAATTCTCAAGAATTTTTCCTCCTGCAACGCATTCAGGATGAAGTCCACCGCTTTGCCATTACCTTCCACCGACAACTACGTTCTAAAAATTCCTTCTCCTCTCAATTGGATGGAATTGAAGGCTTGGGTCCCAAACGCAAGCAGAATTTGATGAAATATTTCAAATCTCTGACAAAAATCAAGGAAGCCAGTGTGGATGAGATTGTCGCTGTTGGTATACCAAGAGCAGTGGCAGAGGCAGTTCATCATCACCTGAATCCAGAAGTAGACTCAGGGCTAGCTCAAGTAGCTGAGAAGCCTGTCGAGTATAAGGAATAAAGCAACAGTGGAATGTTTTAGCTTTAGCGAGTGCAAGCTAGTCAGAATTGTGGTAAAATAGATAAGATATGACTAAAGAATTTCATCATGTAACGGTCATGCTCCATGAAACTATTGATATGCTTGATGTGAAACCTGACGGTATTTACGTTGATGCGACCTTGGGTGGAGCAGGCCATAGCGAGTATTTATTAAGTAAACTAAGTGAAAAGGGGCATCTCTATGCCTTTGACCAGGACCAGAATGCCATTGACAATGCCCAAAAACGTCTGGCACCTTATATCGAAAAAGGAATGGTCACCTTCATCAAGGATAATTTCCGTCATTTGAAGGACCGCTTACATGACTTAGGTGTGACTGAAATTGATGGAATTTGTTATGATTTAGGTGTGTCAAGCCCGCAGTTAGATCAGCGTGAACGTGGTTTTTCCTATAAGAAGGATGCACCACTGGATATGCGCATGAATCAGGAAGCTAGTTTGACCGCTTATGAAGTCGTTAATCACTACGACTACCATGATTTGGTAAGAATCTTTTTCAAATATGGAGAAGATAAGTTTTCCAAGCAGATCGCTCGGAAGATTGAACAGGCGCGTGAGTTGAAACCGATTGAGACAACGACTGAATTATCCGAGATTATCAAGTCTGCTAAGCCTGCCAAGGAACTCAAGAAAAAAGGTCATCCGGCCAAGCAAATTTTCCAAGCCATCCGTATTGAGGTCAATGATGAACTTGGGGCTGCAGATGAGTCCATCCAACAAGCTATGGAATTACTAGCAGTGGATGGAAGAATCTCAGTCATTACCTTTCATTCGCTGGAAGATCGCTTGACCAAGCAATTGTTCAAGGAAGCTTCAACAGTGGAAGTGCCAAAAGGCTTGCCTTTCATCCCAGATGATCTTAAGCCCAAGATGGAATTAGTCTCTCGCAAACCGATTTTACCAAGCAAGGAGGAGTTGGAGGCCAATAATCGTTCCCACTCAGCCAAGCTACGAGTAGCTCGAAAAATTCACAAGTAAGGGGATAAAATGGTAGAAAAAAGAGAAACGACGAGCCAATTACTACAAGCTCGTATCAAGAGATTTTCACGTGTTGAGAAGGCTTTTTACCTTTCGATCGCCATTACAGCCCTTGTCTTAGCCATCAGTGTTGTTTATATGCAGACTAAGCTCTTGCAAGTCCAGAGTGAACTAACGACTGTTAATGCTCAGATTGAAGAAAAGAAGACAGAGCTGGATGATGCTAAGCAAGAAGTCAATGAATTGATCCGTTCAGAGCGTCTGACAGGAATTGCGGATTCGCAAGAACTGCAACTGAATAATGAAAATATCCGATCGGCGGAGTAGTATATGAAAACCTGGAAAGAAAAAATAGTACACTTTGCCATTAAGAATCGCAAATCTCCCCTTGAAAACCGCAGACGAGTTGGGAAGAGCCTTAGTCTCTTAGCCGTCTTTCTCTTTGCTGTTTTTTTGGTTAACTTTGCGGTGATTATTGGTACGGGGAAGAAGTTTGGCGTTGACCTGGTCAAAGAAGCCAGTAAGGTTCACCAAACGACTCTAACAGTTCCTGCTAAGAGGGGAACCATTTATGATCGTAATGGAACTCCGATTGCAGAAGATGCAACCTCCTACAATGTTTATGCGGTCATTGATAAGGATTATAAGTCTGCGAATGGAGATATTCTATATGTTGAGGAATCTCAGTACAATAAGGTAGCCGAAATTTTCCATAAGTACTTGGATATGGAGGAAACCTACGTTAAAGATCAACTCTCTCAACCAAATCTCAAACAGGTTTCCTTTGGTGCTAAAGGAAATGGGATTACCTACGCTAATATGATGTCCATTAAACAGGACTTAGAAGCTGCCAAGGTCGAGGGTGTCAATTTTACCACTAGTCCCAATCGAAGTTATCCAAATGGAAAATTTGCTTCATCCTTTATTGGTTTAGCCCAGTTACATGAAAATGAAGATGGCACGAAAAGTCTAATTGGGACATCTGGTATCGAGAGTTCCTTAAATAGTTTATTGGCAGGGACAGATGGTATTATTACATACGAAAAAGACCGTCTAGGTAATATTGTTCCTGGTACAGAACAAGTCACCCAACAGACCGTAAACGGGAAAGACGTCTATACGACCCTATCTAGTCCTTTGCAGTCCTTTATGGAAAGTCAAATGGATGCCTTCCAAGAAAAACTAAAAGGCAAGTATATGACAGCAACCTTGGTCAGTGCTAAAACAGGGGAAATTCTTGCAACGACGCAGAGACCAACCTTCGATGCTGATACTAAGGAAGGGCTGACTAAGGACTTTGTTTGGCGTGATATCCTCTATCAAAGTAACTATGAGCCGGGGTCAACCATGAAGGTTATGACGCTCGCTGCTGCTATTGATAATAACACTTTCCCAGGAGGAGAAGTTTTCAATAGCAGTGAATTAAAAATAGCGGATGCGACGATTCGAGATTGGGATGTTAATGCTGGTTTGACTACTGGTAGGATGATGACTTTCTTACAAGGTTTCGCTCTCTCCAGTAATGTTGGAATGAGTCTACTTGAACAAAAAATGGGAGATGCTACTTGGTTGGATTATCTCAATCGCTTTAAGTTTGGGGTGCCGACGCGTTTTGGTCTGACTGATGAGTATTCAGGTCAATTGCCTGCAGATAATATTGTCGATATTGCCATGAGTGCATTTGGTCAGGGGATTTCTGTAACGCAGACCCAGATGCTACGTGCTTTTACAGCCATTGCGAATGACGGAGTTATGTTAGAACCAAAGTTTATTAGCGCCCTTTATGATCCAAATGATCAGTCAGTTCGGAAGTCGCAAAAAGAAGTTGTGGGTAATCCTGTTTCTAAAGAAACGGCTAGTTTGACTAGGGAAAACATGATTTTGGTTGGTACAGACCCTATTTATGGGACCATGTATAATCGTAATGATAATAAACCAGTAATTACTGTTCCTGGTCAGAATGTTTCTGTCAAATCTGGAACAGCTCAAATTGCCGATGAGCAAAACGGAGGATATTTAGTTGGGAAAACCAATTATATCTTTTCTGTAGTAACCATGCATCCTTCTGAAAATCCTGATTTTATTCTTTACGTAACAGTTCAACAGCCAGAACACTTTTCTACACCTTGGTTTGGAGAATTTGCTAATCCTATTCTTGAACGAGCTTCTGCCATGAAAGATATTTTAAATCTTCAATCAACTGCTAAGAATTTAGACCAAATAACTACTACAACTAGTTATGCTATGCCTAGCATTAAGGACTCTAGCCCTGGAGATTTAGCTGAAGAACTCCGTCGTAACCTTGTACAACCAATTGTTATCGGTTCGGGAACAAAAATCAAAGAAAGCTCTGTAGCAGAAGGAACCAATCTAGACGCAAATCAGCAAATCTTACTCCTTTCAGATAAGGTAGAAGAGATGCCTGACTTATATGGCTGGTCTAAGAAAAATGTTGAAACCTTTGCCAAATGGCTGAATCTTGAAGTTGAGTTTGAAGGCACAGGAGAAACTGTTAAAAAGCAAAGTGTTCGTTCTAATACAGCTTTAAAAGATTTACAGAAAATAAAAATAACATTAGGAGATTAGAATGCTTATTTCTATCTTTGCTGGAGTGATTGCCTTTATTCTAACAGTCATAGGAATTCCAGCCTTTATCCGTTTTTACCATAAAGCACAGATTACCGGTCAACAGATGCATGAGGATGTCAAACAACACCAAGCAAAAGCTGGGACACCAACAATGGGAGGACTCGTCTTTCTCCTAGCAGGAGTTTTAGTTAGTCTGGTCCTTGCTCTCGTGACTAATCAATTAACCAATAATGTCGGAATGATCCTCTTTGTCCTGGTCTTATATGGTTTGGTCGGTTTCTTGGATGATTTCCTCAAGGTTTTCCGCAAAATCAATGAAGGACTCAATCCTAAACAGAAGCTTTTGCTTCAGTTGGTCGGAGGGGTTATCTTCTATTTCTTCTATGAAAGAGGAGGAGATATCTTAAATGTATTCGGTTTTCCCTTGCATTTAGGTGTTCTTTATATTCTCTTTGCCCTCTTCTGGTTGGTCGGTTTTTCAAATGCAGTTAATCTGACTGACGGAATCGATGGCTTGGCAAGTATTTCGGTGGTGATTAGCCTATCTGCCTATGGAGTCATTGCCTATGTGCAAAATCAGCTTGATATCTTACTAGTGATTGTAGCTATGATTGGTGGTCTTCTTGGCTTCTTTGTCTTTAACCACAAGCCTGCTAAAGTTTTCATGGGAGATGTTGGTAGCCTAGCTCTTGGAGGGATGTTGGCGGCTATTTCCATGGCGCTACACCAAGAATGGACGTTACTCTTGATTGGTTTGGTCTATGTTTTTGAAACCACATCTGTTATGATGCAAGTCACCTACTTTAAGTTGACTGGAGGAAAACGTATCTTCCGTATGACACCAGTTCATCACCATTTTGAGTTGGGTGGTTTTTCTGGGAAAGGTCAAGCTTGGAGTGAGTGGAAGGTCGACTTCTTCTTCTGGGGAGTGGGCTTGCTCGCTAGTCTCTTGACTTTAGTTTTCATGTATTTGTTCTAAAAAGAGAGTGTGAAATTATCAGATAGAGAAGGATTAAGTTCCTTCTCTTTTCTATTTCCATCAGTTTATTGCATCCCCTTCTCAAAAATAGGTAAATTTATGGTAAAATGGAAATAGAAAGTTGAAATGATGAGTTATTTTAAAAAGTATAGATTTGACAAATCCAAGTTTAAGTTAGGGATGCGAACTTTCAAGACAGGGATCGCTGTTTTTTTAGTTCTCATGATTTTTGGTTTTTTTGGTTGGAAAGGACTTCAGATTGGAGCCCTGACTGCAGTGTTTAGTTTGAGAGAAGACTTTGACAAGAGTGTTCATTTTGGTACTTCTCGTATTCTCGGAAATAGTATCGGTGGTTTTTATGCGCTGATGTTCTTTCTCTTGAACAACTTTTTTCATGGAGCCTTTTGGGTAACTCTCCTTGTGGTTCCGATTTGCACCATGTTAACCATTATGACAAATGTTGCAATGAACAATAAAGCAGGTGTTATCGGTGGAGTTGCGGCTATGTTGATTATTACCTTATCAATTCCAAGCGGTGAGACAGTTTTGTACGTGTTTGCCCGAGTTTTTGAAACCTTTATGGGTGTTTTTGTAGCAATTCTTGTAAATTACGATATTGATCGTTTACGGAGTATTTTATTGAAAAAAACAAAATAATGTCACAAGATATAACATTATTGATTGACGATTGAATTTTTTTAGACTATAATAGACAGAAAGAAGGAAGTGTACATGAAGGAAAAAGAATTTCGTCGCAATATGGCAGTTTTTCCAATTGGTAGTGTTATGAAACTGACCGATCTTTCGGCGCGCCAAATTCGTTATTATGAAGACCAGGAATTGATTAAGCCTGATCGTAACGAGGGCAATCGTCGTATGTATTCTTTGAATGACATGGATCGATTACTTGAGATTAAAGATTATATCTCTGAAGGTCTTAACATTGCTGCCATCAAGAAAAAATATGCTGAACGTGAGGCGAAGTCTAAGAAACCAGTGAGTCAAACTGAAGTACGAAGAGCCCTTCGGAATGAAGTTCTCCAACAAAGTCGCTTCGCTTCTCAACAATCACCTTTTGGTCGCGGTTAGGCAACCGCAAGTCGTCATATATAAGGAGAAAAACCATGCCAATCACAGCTGCAGATATTCGTCGTGAAGTTAAGGAAAAAAATGTAACCTTTATCCGTCTCATGTTTTCAGATATTTTGGGAACTATGAAAAACGTCGAAATTCCTGCTACAGATGAACAACTAGACAAGGTCTTGTCAAATAAGGCTATGTTTGATGGATCTTCTATTGAAGGGTTTGTTCGTATCAACGAATCAGATATGTACCTCTACCCTGACTTGGACACTTGGACAGTCTTTCCTTGGGGAGATGAGAACGGTAGTGTCGCAGGATTGATCTGTGATGTCTATACAACAGAAGGGGAACCATTTGCAGGAGATCCTCGTGGAAACCTCAAACGTGCTCTTCGTCACATGGAAGAAGTTGGATTCAAATCTTTCAACCTTGGACCAGAGCCAGAATTCTTCCTATTTAAGCTTGATGAAAATGGAGATCCAACTCTTGAGGTGAATGACAAGGGCGGTTATTTTGATTTGGCGCCTACAGACCTTGCGGATAATACCCGTCGTGAAATTGTTAACGTCTTGACCAAGATGGGATTTGAGGTAGAAGCAAGTCACCACGAAGTTGCCGTAGGTCAACATGAGATTGACTTTAAGTATGATGAAGTTCTTCGTGCTTGTGACAAGATTCAAATCTTTAAACTTGTTGTAAAAACAATTGCGCGTAAACATGGTTTGTATGCAACCTTTATGGCTAAACCTAAATTTGGTATCGCTGGTTCAGGAATGCACTGCAATATGTCCTTGTTTGATGATGAAGGGAACAACGCTTTCTTTGATCCAAATGATCCAAAAGGAATGCAATTGTCAGAAACAGCTTATCACTTCCTTGGTGGTTTGATCAAGCACGCCTACAACTACACAGCTATCATGAACCCGACCGTTAACTCATACAAACGTTTGGTTCCAGGCTACGAAGCGCCGGTTTACATCGCTTGGGCTGGTCGTAACCGTTCACCACTTGTCCGCGTTCCTGCTACTCGTGGAATGGGAACACGTTTGGAATTGCGCTCAGTAGACCCAATGGCAAATCCATATATCGCAATGGCTGTTCTTTTGGAAGTTGGTTTGCACGGTATCGAAAACAAAATCGAAGCACCAGCGCCAATCGAAGAAAACATCTATATCATGACTGCAGAAGAGCGTAAAGAGGCTGGTATCACAGACCTTCCATCAACTCTTCACAACGCTTTGAAAGCTTTGACAGAAGACGAAGTGGTTAAAGCAGCTCTCGGTGAACACATCTACACTAGCTTCCTTGAAGCCAAACGAATTGAGTGGGCAAGCTATGCAACCTTCGTTTCACAATGGGAAATTGACAATTACCTAGATCTTTACTAATGATAAATCAGAAAGATTGTCCGTGAGGACGATCTTTTTTTTCTTGCAAATTATATCGAGATGTGATATATTTTATATAACGAGGTGCGATATATCGAACTAAATAGGAGGACTGATTAAATGGAATTAACAGATAAGATTAGGCGTGTCTACCTTCCCATGACTGAAACGGGTTTTTATATTCTATTCTGTCTGCAAAAGGAGAACCATGGCTATGGTATTACTCAAAAGGTCAAAGAGATGACAGATTCACAGGTTTCCATTAGTCCTGGGACCATGTATGGAACCCTGTCAAAGATGGAAAAGGATGGTTTGGTTTCCTTTGTCCGAGAAGAGGAAAAACGAAAAATCTATCAGATAACAGACTTGGGTCGAAAAGTTTTAGAGATTGAGTTGAAACGTATTGAGCGACTCTATAGAAACAGTCGGGAGGAGCTTTGATGGAAAAGAAAGTTGTTTATAGAATTGCTACCATTGCGGATTATGATAGAGAGGCTCTCTATCTCAGAGAAATGCATGCTCAAGGCTGGAAACTTAAGGAAGCAAGTTACTCTAACTTAGTAGTTGCGGTTAAGTATACTTTTGAAAAGTGCCAACCGGAGCAGGTGGTTTATCAGTTGGACTTTTATCCTATGAAAAAATCAGAAAGAGCTTCCTATTTACAACTATTTAAAGATTGTGGGTGGGAACATATTACAGACTTTAATGGTTTTTCCTACTTTAGAAAGCTTTATTCTGGAGTTGAGTCGGATGTCGAGTTTGAAATTTATAATGATGCGGCCGGGAAGTTAGCAATGGTCAAGAAGATTTTAACAATGCGGATGCTTCCTATTTTGCTTCTCTTTTCAGCGCTACTACCGATTTTCTCAAAGTTACTCAGTGGAAGAAGTTATTTCAGTGGGGGAATGTTTTTGATTGTTATCATAGACTGTACTTTATTGATAGTTTTCACGATTCAGATTTCTTATATTTTTTGGAGATTGTTTCAAAAGTGGAAAGAATTATCTGATAAATAAAACCATTTTGGAGGTCACACAATGAATAGCAAAGTACAATTTCGAATGTTTACCATTTTTGATTTGGATAAGGTAGAAGATTATTTACATGAGATGCATCTGAAAGGTTGGAAATTTAAATCGAATCGTTTTGGCTTTTTCTATTTTGAGCAATGTCGACCAGATGATGTGATGTACCGTGTGTGGAATACTAGCTACCTTAGAAAGAATGAGGTAGATTTACAAAGTATTAAGGATAGAGGATGGGAATTTGTGGAAAATTGTTCTTATACTGTTTTTCGAAAAGCAACTTGTGATATAGATTCAAATAATCAATCTTTCATGGACAATCGTCTTCGATGGGCTGATGTGAAATCTAGACTTCGTACATCTACAGTTTCTATCTCTGGCGGTCTAGTTATTTGTATGAGCTTGTTTCGTGAAAGTCTCTCTCAATCTTTCTTCCTTGTTTTTGCCCTTTATGCCCTCATGATTTCCTATCTAATCTATAGTTTTTATAGACTTAAAAAGAAATATCTTGAGAATGTAAGATGATTTTCTAGGTCCTCAGACTGATTTTTAGCACTCTTGGTAAAAGAGTGCTAATTTTTTGAGTTTTTGTCTTGACATTCTTTTCTAAGGGTGTATAATAGAATCATAAGTTAGCACTTGGATGTGTCGAGTGCTAAAAAGATCTATCAGAGAGGAGTGACGAGATGGTTACGGAACGTCAGCAGAGTATTTTAAATCTGATTATTGACATCTTTACCAAAACGCACGAACCTGTTGGATCCAAAGCCTTGCAAGAGTCTATCAACTCTAGTAGTGCTACCATTCGAAATGACATGGCGGCTTTAGAAAAGCAAGGTTTGCTTGAAAAGGCACATACTTCCAGTGGTCGGATGCCGAGTGTGGCTGGTTTTCAATACTATGTCAAACACTCCTTATCCTTCGACCGTTTAGCCGAGAATCAAGTTTATGAGATTGTAAAAGCCTTTGATCAAGAATTCTTCAAGCTAGAGGATATTCTTCAAGAGGCAACGAAAATTTTGTCAGACTTGAGTGGTTGTACGGTTGTAGCGCTGGATGTCGAACCAAGTAGGCAGAAGCTGACAGCTTTTGATATTGTTGTCCTCGGGCAACATACAGCTCTTGCTGTTTTTACGCTTGATGAGTCTAGAACAGTTACCAGTCAGTTTTTGATTCCGAGAAATTTCTTGCAGGAGGATTTAAATCGCCTCAAGACCATGATTCAAGAACGTTTCTTGGATCAGACTGTTTTGGATATTCACTATAAGATTCGGACAGAGATTCCGCAGATTATCCAACGTTATTTCACAACGACGGACAACGTTATGGATCTCGTCGAACATATCTTCAAAGAAATGTTCAATGAAAATATCGTAGTTTCTGGCAAAGTCAATCTTCTGAATTTCGCAAATCTAGCGGCCTATCAATTTTTTGACCAGCCACAAAAGGTAGCTTTGGAAATTCGAGAGAATCTGATTGGCGACCAGATGCAAAGTGTCCGAGTTGCGGATAGCCAAGAATCCTGTTTAGCTGACTTAGCAGTGATTAGCAGTAAGTTCCTGATTCCCTATCGTGGATTTGGAATCCTTGCGATTATAGGTCCCGTTAATCTGGATTATCAACAATTGGTCAATCAACTCAATGTAGTTAATCGAGTTTTGACTATGAAGTTGACGGATTTTTACCGCTATCTCAGCAGTAATCACTATGAAGTGAATTAAGATTGAAATCATTAAAGGAGGCGAAAATGGCCCAAGATATTAAAAATGAAGAAGTAAAAGAAGAGGAAGTTGTGGAAACAGCTGAAGAAACAATTCCTGAAAAGTCTGAATTGGACTTGGCCAATGAACGTGCCGAAGAATTTGAAAATAAATACCTTCGTGCTCATGCAGAAATGCAAAACATTCAGCGCCGTGCCAACGAAGAGCGCCAACTCTTGCAACGCTATCGCAGTCAAGATTTGGCAAAAGCAATCTTGCCATCACTTGATAACCTCGAACGTGCCCTTGCCGTCGAAGGATTGACAGATGATGTGAAGAAGGGCTTGGAAATGGTCCAAGAAAGTTTGGTACATGCTCTGAAAGAAGAAGGAATTGAAGAAATTCCAGCGGACGGTGAATTTGACCATAACTACCATATGGCTATTCAAACAGTTCCAGCTGATGATGAGCATCCAGCAGACACCATCGCACAAGTCTTCCAAAAAGGCTACAAACTCCATGACCGCATCCTAAGACCGGCTATGGTAGTTGTCTACAACTAGGCAATTCTGACGGTAGCTAAAGCAACTCGTCAGAAAACGGCAATCGCTATGGCGTTTGCCTAGCCTCCTTACTAACTCGTCGTTGAAATAAAATCGATTTCGACTTCTCGTGTCGCAATTTAAATAATAGAAAACTTGTCCGAAACGACACTAAACTATGAAAGAATGATAAAAAGCAAGCCTCCGGCTTGCAAGGAAGATATTTCCCGCCGTGGTGAAAGTTTCAGTAGCTTGTGCTACTGAAACAGGGGATTTTTGAGACAATAGGCTCAAAAATAAGTGATGAAATCCCGAAGGGAGTTGCTCACGTCCCCACCACTTAAGGGGAAATATCAAAAAGAAAAAAAGAAGATAAATTTAAGGAGAAAAACACATGTCTAAAATTATCGGTATTGACTTAGGTACAACAAACTCAGCAGTTGCAGTTCTTGAAGGAACTGAAAGCAAAATCATCGCAAACCCAGAAGGAAACCGCACAACTCCATCTGTTGTGTCATTCAAAAACGGTGAAATCATCGTTGGTGACGCTGCGAAACGCCAAGCAGTCACAAACCCAGATACAGTCATCTCTATCAAATCTAAGATGGGTACTTCTGAAAAAGTTTCTGCTAACGGCAAAGAATACACTCCACAAGAAATCTCAGCGATGATTCTTCAATACTTGAAAGGTTACGCTGAAGAATACCTTGGTGAAAAAGTAACCAAGGCTGTTATCACAGTTCCAGCTTACTTCAACGATGCTCAACGTCAAGCAACTAAAGACGCTGGTAAAATCGCTGGTCTTGAAGTAGAACGTATCGTCAACGAACCAACTGCAGCAGCTCTTGCTTACGGTTTGGACAAGACAGACAAAGAAGAAAAAATCTTGGTATTCGACCTTGGTGGTGGTACATTCGACGTATCTATCCTTGAATTGGGTGATGGTGTCTTTGATGTATTGGCAACTGCAGGGGATAACAAACTCGGTGGTGATGACTTTGACCAAAAAATCATCGACCACTTGGTAGCAGAATTCAAGAAAGAAAACGGTATCGACTTATCAAACGACAAGATGGCTCTTCAACGTTTGAAAGATGCAGCAGAAAAAGCGAAGAAAGACCTTTCTGGTGTCACTTCAACTCAAATCAGCTTGCCATTTATCACTGCTGGTGAGGCTGGACCTCTTCACTTGGAAATGACCTTGACTCGTGCTAAATTCGACGATTTGACTCGTGACCTTGTAGAACGTACAAAAGTTCCAGTTCGCCAAGCTCTTTCAGATGCAGGTTTGAGCTTGTCAGAAATCGACGAAGTGATCCTTGTCGGTGGTTCAACTCGTATCCCTGCCGTTGTTGAAGCTGTTAAAGCTGAAACTGGTAAAGAACCAAACAAATCAGTTAACCCTGATGAAGTAGTTGCTATGGGAGCTGCGATCCAAGGTGGTGTCATCACTGGTGATGTCAAAGACGTTGTCCTTCTTGACGTAACACCATTGTCACTTGGTATCGAAACAATGGGTGGAGTATTTACAAAACTTATTGATCGCAACACTACGATTCCAACATCTAAATCACAAGTCTTCTCAACTGCAGCAGACAACCAACCAGCCGTTGATATCCACGTTCTTCAAGGGGAACGCCCAATGGCAGCAGATAACAAGACTCTTGGACGTTTCCAATTAACAGATATCCCAGCTGCACCTCGTGGTATCCCACAAATCGAAGTTACATTTGACATCGATAAGAACGGTATCGTATCTGTTAAAGCCAAAGATCTTGGAACTCAAAAAGAACAAACAATTGTTATCCAATCGAACTCAGGTTTGACTGATGAAGAAATCGACCGCATGATGAAAGATGCAGAAGCAAACGCTGAAGCAGATAAGAAACGTAAAGAAGAAGTTGACCTTCGTAACGAAGTTGACCAAGCTATCTTTGCGACTGAAAAGACAATCAAGGAAACTGAAGGAAAAGGCTTCGATGCAGAACGTGATGCTGCACAAGCTGCCCTTGATGATCTTAAGAAAGCTCAAGAAGACAACAACTTGGACGACATGAAAGCAAAACTTGAAGCATTGAACGAAAAAGCTCAAGGACTTGCGGTTAAACTCTACGAACAAGCCGCAGCAGCGCAACAAGCTCAAGCAGGAGCAGAAGGTGCACAAGCAACAGGAAACGCAGGCGATGACGTCGTAGACGGAGAGTTTACGGAAAAATAACTCGTTAAGAATGACTAATCACTAAAGTGATTGTCATTCTACGGCAATCGCTATGGCGACTTGCCTAAACGCCTTACTAGTTCTAAAACAAAGTATAATCGACTTTGTTTTAGAACGTCGTAATGATAGGAAGAAATCCAGAGGTTGCAACCCAGCCTCTGTTTTTCGGTAAAATAGAGGATGTTGCGTATGAAAAAAGTACTTTGTATCATTTATCCTAATTTTTCTCTTTATGAGATAACCACTTTAACAAGTACTTTAGCCCTGTCTTTTGACGTAACAATTGATTATGTGGCTTCAGAACATTCGATAGTTATATCTGAGGATGGCTTGCCCTGTCAACCGATCAAAACATTGGATCAAATCCGTATAGAAGAGTATTCTTGTGTGATTTTGCCAGGAATGGTTAACATTGGACCTGCTCTACAGGATGAAAAATTGATATCGTTTTTGAGGGGGCTTGGTGAGCAAGATGTCTTAATTGCAGCTATTTCTTCAGCCCCCCTTTTATTAGCCAAAGCAGGCTTGTTGAAGGACACGAAATTTACAGGTGGAATTTGGCAAAACTTCTTTGACTATTTTGAATTTCTTCCACGTGAGAATTTCCAACCGAAAGTTCTTGTGCAAGATAAACAGATCATTTCGGCTATAGGATTCGCACATCAAGAGTTTGCAAGAAAAGTAATTCTTAGTCTAGGTTTGGCAGAAAATACGGGCAACTATTTTAAAGAAAAAAACGAGTACTCTGAAGAGGATTTGATATTTACTCTATCAGATGAAGAGTTTGATCAAGTGAAGCGAAGTATAGAAAACACCCTCTAAAGATTTACATGAAAATTATAGAAAGGAACAAAGAGTGTTTGGGGAATTGTAGCCGAGCTCTGAAGTTTCTTACTCAATATAAAAGAAAGGAATTGAACCCGACCTACATCGAGGTTTGATTTACAACATCAATAGAAAGGAACAAATGTGTTCGCAACTGAACACGGGCTACGGACTGTGCCAAAAAGATAGTTTTTTCTAGGACGTAAGCGTCCGTCGTCAAAACTCCTATTTTGCCTGTGTCCGTTTAACGCCCTTTGTATCTTGAATTATGAACAATACTGAATTTTACGACCGTTTGGGCGTTTCGAAAAATGCATCTCAAGATGAGATCAAGAAAGCCTATCGGAAATTATCTAAAAAATATCACCCAGATATCAACAAGGATCCTGGTGCTGAGGACAAGTACAAGGAAGTTCAAGAAGCTTATGAAACTTTGAGCGATGAACAGAAACGTGCTGCCTATGACCAATACGGTGCTGCTGGTGCCAATGGTGGTTTTGGTGGTGCTGGCGGTTTCGGAGGCTTCGACGGAGCAGGTGGCTTTGGCGGATTTGAAGATATCTTCTCCAGCTTCTTTGGTGGTGGCGGTGCATCACGTAATCCAAACGCCCCTCGTCAAGGTGACGACCTCCAGTATCGCGTTCATTTGACTTTTGAAGAAGCTATTTTTGGTACAGAAAAGGAAGTCAAATACAATCGTGAAGCAAGCTGTCGTACTTGTAATGGGTCTGGTGCTAAACCTGGAACAAGTCCAGTTACTTGTGGACGCTGTCATGGTTCAGGTGTGATCAATGTTGATACCCAAACACCTCTCGGTATGATGCGTCGCCAAGTAACCTGTGATGTCTGTCATGGCCGTGGTCAAGAAATCAAAGATCCATGTACAACCTGTCATGGAACTGGTCATGAAAAACAAGCCCATAGCGTACACGTAAAAATCCCTGCTGGTGTGGAAACAGGTCAACAGATCCGCCTAGCTGGTCAAGGTGAAGCAGGATTTAACGGTGGACCATATGGTGACTTGTACGTGGTGGTTTCAGTTGAAGCTAGTGATAAGTTTGAACGTGAAGGAACCACTATCTTCTACAATTTGAACCTCAATTTTGTTCAAGCAGCACTTGGTGATACAGTAGACATCCCTACAGTTCATGGTGATGTAGAATTAGTCATTCCAGAAGGAACTCAGACTGGTAAACGATTCCGTCTACGTGGTAAAGGTGCGCCTAGCCTTCGTGGTGGTGCCCTTGGTGACCAATACGTGACTGTCAATGTCGTGACTCCAACAGGCTTGAACGAACGACAAAAAGCAGCCTTGAAAGAATTCGCAGCTGCAGGTGATCTAAAAGTCAATCCAAAGAAAAAAGGCTTCTTTGACCATATTAAAGATGCCTTTGAAGGAGAATAAAGCATAAAGTAAAAAGAGCCTTCGGGCTCTTTTTTCGTGCAATCTTAAGACTTTTAGCATAGGAGAAAGAATCTCCAACTGGTCTACTATTGATATTTTTGAATGAGTAAGCCGGCCGCATCCATCTCCTGAATGAGTTGCTTGAGTTCTGCTTCCTTACCAGGCTTAACGGTGACGGTATCAATGTGTTTAATTGCCGAATTGTCCTGGATATCCACCAAGGTCAAAGCTTTTTCATAGAATGCGATTCCCTTTTTCATGCTTTCTGGATCCCTCCAAGAGAGAATAAAGTAAGAAGGATTTGATTTCTTTCCGATTTCTTGGAAATATTTCCTGCTTTCCTCCTCTAAAAATTGGAATAAACCATGATTGAATAAGTTGTCTTCTACTGAATGGTAGGAAATATCTCCTGTGTTTAAGACATAGACTTTGAGTTTGTTTTTAGTGAGGTTTGGACTTTCTTTTAGGACTGGGTGGCTATTGACGAGTTCATCAGAGAATGTCACATAAAAATCTAAGCCTCCACCCTCGAATTGATAGCTTCCATTTGATTCTACTTTTTCAGGAGGGAGATCAAGGGAGATAAAGATTTGTTTTAAGGCTTCATTCCCTTCTCGGATGTCACTTGGTGAGGCCTTGAAAAGATTGGCCAGTATTAGAAATGCCAGAGCTGCAAGAAGGCAGAGGCCACCACAAATAATCAGGATGATCCGCGTCAAAACTTTAAAAAACTGTTTCATTTTCATGCCCTCCCTGGTCTGTTAGGATCTGCTGACCCAAAATGGCTTTAAAGGGGAATAAGGAAAGTTGGAGATTTTCTTTACATTAGTTTTCTTCAGTTTCCTGCAATTCTTTTAGTACAGCTAATCTTGTTTGAACGTCTTTTTCCAAGACTTTAAACTTGTAGGTTAAATCTTTTTGATATTCCTTGATGAGTTCTTTTTGTTGGTCGATAATTTGCAGGCTATCTTGGATGATATCCAAGTCATCCTTAATGGCTTCAACGCGATCAGTTGTATCTAGAACCTCTTCAGTGATAGCTTGGCGGTTCTTAACGAGGAGGTATGAACCGACTGCAGAGCCTGCAAAAAGTAGTAAATTTGATAGTTTCATAGTGACTCCTTAAGCGTTTTTGATTGTTTCAGCGACTTGGGCAAGTTTGTCGAAGTCTGATTCATGTGCGACAAAGTCAATTTTTAGGTCGTCATCTGCACTATAGCGAGGAACGAGGTGGACATGGGTATGGAAAACCGTTTGTCCAGCGACTTCTTCACAGTTAGCGATGATATTCATACCTTCAGCTTTGGTAGCTTTCATGACTTTTTGAGCAATCTTTGGAACTTGGGCGAAAAGTTGGCTAGCGCTTGCAGCATCCATTTCTAAAAGATTGCGATAGTGTTCTTTTGGTACAACCAAGGTGTGACCAGGCGTTACTTGTGAGATATCAAGGAAGGCAAGAACTTGATCATCTTCGTATACCTTTGATGCGGGAATCTCCCCTGCGATAATTTTACAAAAAATGCAATCTGACATAAAATCTACCTCTACTGTATTGAATTTTGATATAATATAGCTACATTATACCAGATTTGGAGAAAATATGTTAGAAATTAAAAACCTGACAGGGGGCTATGTTCATGTCCCTGTCTTGAAAGATGTGTCCTTTACAGTTGAAAGCGGACAGTTGGTCGGTTTGATTGGGCTCAATGGTGCTGGTAAATCGACGACAATCAATGAAATTATCGGTTTGTTGACACCTTATAGTGGAGAAATAAACATCGACGGGCTAACCTTGGGTGCTAATCCTCGTGAATATCGTCAGCAGATTGGTTATATTCCTGAAACTCCTAGTTTGTACGAAGAATTAACTCTCAGAGAGCATATCGAGACGGTTGCCATGGCCTATGGTATTGAGCAAAATCTAGCTTTTGAACGTGTAGAACCTCTTTTAAAAATGTTTCGTTTGGATCAGAAGTTGGAATGGTTCCCTGTTCATTTTTCGAAAGGGATGAAACAGAAGGTCATGATTATCTGTGCTTTTGTCGTGGATCCTAGTCTCTTTATCGTCGATGAACCCTTCCTTGGTCTTGATCCCTTGGCAATTTCTGACTTGATCCAGCTTTTGGACCTTGAAAAGAAAAAAGGCAAGTCTATCCTCATGAGTACCCACGTTCTTGACTCTGCTGAAAAAATGTGTGATTCTTTTGTCATTCTTCACAAAGGACAAGTGAGAGCTAAAGGGGATCTTGAAGAGTTGAGACAAGCTTTTGCCATGCCCCAAGCAAGTCTCAATGATATCTATTTGGCTTTGACCAAAGAGGAGGACCGATGAAAGACTTGTTTCTAAAGCGAAAGCAGGCTTTTCGTAAAGAGTGTGTCGGTTATCTGCGCTATGTGTTCAATGACCACTTTGTCCTGTTTTTACTGGTCTTGGTAGGTTTTCTAGCCTATCAGTATAGTCAACTGCTCCAGCATTTTCCTGAGAATCACTTACCAATCCTATGTTTAATTGGAATTGTCTCTGTTTTACTCATGCTTTGGGGTGGGATAGCGACCTATGTGGAAGCGCCTGATAAGCTCTTTCTCTTAGTAGCTGAAGAAGAAGTAAGAGAACATATCCAAAAGCAAAGCCTAGTTTCCTTCATCTTTTGGGTCAGTGTACAGACTCTCTTTTTGCTTCTTTTTGCCCCTCTATTTTTAGCCATGGGCTTGGGCTTAGGAGTTTTTGGTGTTTATGTTCTTCTTTTGGGAGTCGGAAAATATTTCCTTTTTCAGAAAAAGGCTGGCAAGTTTTTTAGTGCAAATCATCTGGACTGGGACTATGTGATTGCCCAAGAAAGTAAACGCAAGCAGTTCTTGCTTCGCTTCTTTGCCCTCTTTACCCAAGTCAAGGGAATTTCAAACAGCGTCAAGCGTCGTGCCTATCTAGACTTTATCCTTAAAGTTGTCCAGAAGGTTCCGAGCAAGATTTGGCAAAACCTCTATCTTCGTTCTTATCTACGAAATGGAGACCTCTTTGCCCTCAGTCTTCGTCTCCTCTTTCTATCTTTGCTGGCTTTGATCTTTATCGAGCAAGCTTGGATAGCGACTGCAGTAGTGGTTTTATTTAACTACCTCTTGCTCTTTCAGTTGCTGGCCCTCTATCATGCCTTTGATTACCAATATTTGACCCAACTTTTCCCGCTAGATAAGGGTGAGAAGGAGAAAGGGTTACAGGCAATTGTCCGAGGATTGACTAGTTTTGTTTTATTGGTTCAGCTGGTAGTTGGGTTGATTACCCTCCAAGAAAAATTAGCTCTTCTAGCCTTACTAGGTGCTGGATTGGTCTTGCAAATCTTGTATCTCCCTTATCAGGTGAAACGCCAGATGCAGGACTAATACTCTTCGAAAATCTCTTCAAGCTAGGTCAGCATCCATCTGCAACCTCAAAGCGATGCTTTGAGCAACCTGCGGCTAGCTTCCTAGTTTGCTCTTTGATTTTCATTGAATATAACATTGCTTAGATGATACTAAAAAAGAAGTTGAGTTCAATCTGTCTCAGCTTCTTTTTAGTTACTACAGGATAATGGTTGGTCCGTAGAGACTCAACTTGGTTTTGACTTGATCAAAGTGAAAGCGGTCATAGGCTCTCCAAGCGGCGCGAGTAAGGGCATCTGGATTGAGGGCACTGAGGCCCATGAGAAGACTGGAGGTCTGGTAAAATTTTTCCAGCTCAATCAAGAATCGATTATCCACTGTCTCAGCTTTAGAGAGAAAGCGGAGGATATTGTCCAGTTGCTCCTGAAAGCGGACATCGTCAGCTGTTGCCTTTTTGCAGACTTGGTAAGCTTTGTTTAACTCAGTTATCAGTGTCTGAGCTCTTTTGATGGGGTCTGAATCCGTCATGAGAATTCCTCCTTTGTGATGGTTTTAAAGTTGTTTTAAGCCTTTGTCTTTCTATAATCCTAGCCTATCACTTTTTACTCTTTTTTTACCTTCAAATCTTTAATTGTCATTGAAATTTCCTGAATGGTAATAGCGGGATTTTATGATAAAATAGTTGTAAGGTTATCATAGTTATTTTGTAAAAACTTCGACACTTTAGGAATTTTTAAGAACCGTTTAGGATTTGGCAAAAAATGGATTCTAGACTTATGCTATCCTCTCTTCAGGAGGATTTTTATCCATGATTTATATCATCATCCAAAAAGAGAAAGAAATTTTCAAATTAAACATAAAGGATATCTACTATATCCAAACGCATCCAAGTAAAGCCCATACCGTGCAAATTGTTACAGAAGACGCTAGCTTTGATTTGTTTCAAAATTTAAGCAAGCTTGAGAAACAATATGGGGAAACCTTAACGAGATGTCATCGAAATTGTCTGGTCAATCTTGAACGAGTAAAATCCATGGAACTCCAGTCAAAGACTCTTTTTCTTGGAGAAGAAGGTCAATATGCTGTTCAGTATTCCAGACGTCGTTATAGAGAAATTCGCCAAAAATGGTTGAAACAAGGAGAATAAGAAGATGAGAATATTTGTTTTAGAAGATGATTTTTCCCAACAAGCTAGGATTGAAACGACGATTGAAAAACTTTTGAAAAAACAGAGTATCATCCCCAGTTCTTTTGAAGTCTTTGGCAAGCCAGACCAACTGCTGGCAGAGGTGCATGAAAAGGGGGCGCATCAGCTTTTCTTTTTGGACATTGAGATTCGAAATGAAGAGATGAAGGGGCTAGAAGTGGCTAGAAAGATTCGGGATCGGGATCCTTATGCCCTGATCGTCTTTGTGACGACTCACTCAGAGTTTATGCCCCTGTCCTTTCGCTACCAAGTGTCTGCTTTGGACTACATTGATAAGGCCTTATCGGCAGAGGAGTTTGAATCTCGGATCGAGACAGCTCTCCTTTATGCCAATAGTCAAGACAGTAAGAGTCTGGCGGAAGATTGCTTTTACTTTAAATCAAAATTTGCCCAATTCCAGTACCCTTTTAAAGAGGTCTACTATCTCGAAACGTCACCCAGAGCTCATCGTGTTATTCTCTATACCAAGACAGATAGGCTGGAGTTTACAGCGAGTTTAGAGGAGGTTTTCAAGCAGGAACCCCGTCTCTTGCAGTGCCACCGCTCTTTTCTCATCAATCCTGCCAATGTAGTTCGTTTGGATAAGAAAGAAAAACTCCTTTTCTTTCCCAATGGTGGAAGCTGTATGATCGCGCGTTATAAGGTCAGGGAAGTGTCTGAGGCTATTAATAACTTGCACTAGGTGGGGAGAATTTATGTATATTTTTTGGATGATATTGTATTCACTAGCTATTATTGGGCTAGAAATTATCATGTTCTTTAAGGTAGATGGAATTAGTCTCACTTTCGATAGAATTTTTAAGGCCTTTCTTCTAAAATTTCTTCTAGCAGCAATTGTTACAACTTTTAAATTTTTAGTCTTGACTGACTATCTGTCATACTTTATAGAACCCTTGTTCGGCATCAGCTTATCTCTCTTATTGTTAAGAGGGCTTCCTAAAAAACTCCTTTTCTTTTATGGTCTCTTTCCAATTGTATTGATGGATATCTTTTACAGAAGTGTTTCCTATTTTGTGTTTCCGTTTTTGGGGCAAGGGATTGTAGATGGAGATGGAAATCCTCTCTTTTTGTTGATTATGCTATTCGTTTGCTTCATAGTATTAGTCTTTTTGAAATGGTTGGACTATGATTTTACTAGATTGAGAAAGGAGTTTCTCGATAAAGGCTTTCAACAGTCCCTGACTAAGATTAACTGGATAATGGGGGCTTACTTTCTAGTCATGGAAAATCTGTCTTACTTTGAATATGCATACGATATCCAATCAAAGACTATTCGCCATTTGATTCTAGTGTTTTACTTGCTCTTTTTTATGGGGATTATCAAGAAGCTGGATACCTATTTGAAGGACAAACTTCATGAGAGATTGGACCGAGAGCAGGCCTTGCGCTACAGAGATATGGAACGCTATAGTCGGCATATAGAGGAACTTTACAAGGAAGTCCGGAGCTTTCGCCATGACTACACTAACCTCTTGACCAGCTTACGTCTGGGCATTGAAGAGGAGGATATGGAGCAGATAAAAGAGGTCTACGACTCCGTCTTGAAGGACTCTAGCCAAAAATTGCAGGACAATAAATATGACCTGGGCAGATTGGTGAATATTCGGGATCGTGCCCTCAAAAGTCTTCTAGCTGGAAAATTTATAAAAGCTAGAGAAAAGGACATTGTCTTTAATGTCGAAGTTCCTGAGGAGATTCAGGTCGAGAGTATGAGTCTGCTTGATTTTCTAACCATTGTGTCTATCCTTTGTGACAATGCTATTGAAGCCAGTGTAGAGGCCAGTCAACCTCGCGTTTCAATCGCCTTTTTAAAAAATGGAGCACAGGAGACCTTCATTATTGAAAACTCCATCAAAGAAGAGGGAATAGATGTTTCTGAAATCTTCTCTTTTGGAGTTAGTTCTAAAGGGGAGGACCGAGGTGTTGGTCTCTATACCGTCATGAAGATTGTGGAAAGTTATCCCAATGCCAGTCTCAATACCACCTGTCAAGATCAAGTCTTTCGTCAGGTTTTGTCGGTTCATTTGCTGTCAACTTCTGATTAGAGAATGTGTGAGCAAGAGGACCTTGGCATTTTAACTTGAAAAAAACTGCAACTATTTATCCTTATACAGCCTGACTTTTTACAATATTCGAGGAAAAATAAATGAAACAGAAGTCTTATTTTATAGCTTGTTCTGTACTAATCATCCTATCAAATCTTCTCATGTTTTCTCTAGTCAATGAGGAAGAAGGTACAGGAGCTAATCTGATTATAATTGTTGCAACCTGTGTCTTGCTACCAGCCTTTTTACATGCAGTTGAAAATCAGCAGACATCATTGGTTAGGGCAGAATCCTTGCTCCTCATTCAGATGGCAGTGGTATCCTTAGTCCGTCTCATCAGCCGAATAGAGAGGACACCTGAAATCTTACATACAGGCCTCACCCTTCTAGTCTTAGCAAGCTGGCTAGCCTTTATCCTCCTAGCTATTATGAGAATGTATCAGAAAAAAGAGAAGTAAGGATGAGAGCATTTTGCTTGGTTATGGTTTATTAGGGCAAGCATATTTTTCGTGCTTGCTTTTTTTCTACAATTTAGGAGGTTTCGATGACCATTTATGATTTGGGGGAATTAAGGTCAAAATGAGTGCTATACTGGCAGTGTAAAGGTTTTTGCTCAACAAATATTTAGGGGGAAGTCTTATGAAGAAAAAAATACTTGTCATTTTCATCTTGTATCTAATCATGTCTCCGCTTGGAGAGAGTAATTGGTATCATTTATTTTATACCATAGCCTATCTGATTGCAGTTATAATCTATTTTGCTTTAATGAAAAAGAAAGGAGCAAAGAAATGAAAACTATTCTTGCTAAAAAACGGAACATCTTCCTTGCGAGATTGTTCCTAGGTCAGTTGCCCTTGCTTGTCTCTACTTATCTATTTCTATCACGTCAGTTTATACATTTTTCCTTAGTTTTCCAATTTCTTTTAGTGATTATTAACTTGGCTTCTATTTTGGTAATTGTTTACCTCACTAGGGAAATGAGAATGAGAAAGTTTGAAGATGATGAGTTGGTCAATCCGAGAACCAATCAACTCATGTTCATTGGATTGACAGGTTTTATGTCTATTATCGGTTTGTATAGAGGTATGACGGCGGCAGAATCCTATCAACAACTGATTGGTTATATTGCTTCTGTTCTCTGCTTAATCATCATGCTGCTGCTCATTTGGGGCTTGAAGTATTATAAAAAGTAAGCTCACAAAAAGAACTTACAGGCAGTGTTTTCAGACTGCTGGTCTTTTTAAGAGAAGTTCTTGCAATTTAAGAGTTTTTGACGACCGTTTAAGATTTGGATGCAAAGCCTAAAAAAGTAGTGCTATACTAAAAGTGAAAAATTACAAGGATACCAATGCTAAACTGAAATAAAGGAGTGATTCTTATGGCGAAAAAAATAATTACGATTGTCATCTTGTATGTAATCATGCAAACTTGTCTTTATCCGCTTAGGGGAAATGAGTGGTATTATGTAATGGATGCACTAGCATACTTTGCTTCGGTTTATATCTTCGTTCAGTTCAATAAAAAATGGAGAAAAAGCCACTTTGAATCTTGAACATAGAAGTTTTATAGGTCTGGAATAGATCATCAAAATAAGATGGATGATTTTAAAATAATATCTGCTAAGTATTATCTGTAAAATGCAAAATTCTTGCATCCTTATTTTGATGATTCTAAATAGGAGAGAGGTTGTGTTTATGACTATTTTTAATAAATGTCATGCTGTGTTTGTTGGATTTTTAGCCTTTATAATAGTTACTACAGTAGGCTATACCATCAATCAAGGGGATTTTTTTCAAAACGAGTACCTATTTATTACGGCAAATACTTTCTGGATTTCACTGAGTGTTGCCTATGCGAAATGGTTTGATATGGTTTCGCTAAGAAGGTTAACGAAGAAAGAAATTCTACTTTTTATTGGAAGCTTTCTTATTTGTGTGCTGGTAAATATAGGTTATTATAGTTTTTTTACAGTATCTTCTGGTGCTGGATATCAACACCTTGAGGCTACTAGTACAGGAATTTCATTATCCTTTATTGCAAGCGTGACAGTTTTTGGGCCTATTCTGGAGGAATTTGTTTTCAGAGGTATCCTTCAAGGTGCGGTTTTTGAAAATTCTTGGTTGGGGCTTGTACTGACTGCCTCTCTCTTCTCTTTCATGCATGCACCTTATGATTTTCCTTCGTTTTTCTATTATCTATTTGGAGGTTTGATGCTGGGCTTTGCTTATAAGAAGAGTCAAAATCTATCGGTGCCTATCTTAGTCCATATCTGTTACAATTGTTTATCATTCTTCTAGTAGTTTTCAGTAGTTAAATTTACAAAGGAATGTAGAGGATGATCAGTTAGCGTCATAGTGCCTAGGGAACTGACCTGGTAGATGTGAAATCAATAGATGGAGGAATCAGATGAAAAAGTATGTCGAATTGTTAGATTTATTTGCCCGAGTTGTAATAATATTGCTTTCTCTTGTTCTTTGTATAAGAGTACTCATGATTTCAACAGAACTCTGGAGACATGTTCTTGTACTGGTAAGTACCCCTGTTACGATCTATAGTCTGGTAAAACATAGACTAGGCAAGAAGAACATAAAAACCCTGTGAGAATCTTAAAAGAAATATTAAAAAGATGCAAGCAAAATATAAAAATCAAATAGTAGAAGTTTGGGAAATTGGTAAAGATACTCCTAAATCAAGTTGGGTAGAAGATGCCTTGCAAAAGAATTACATAGTATGGCTAGACAATCATGTCCGAATTTTAATGGCAGGACTTCAGTCTTCTCTTGTAAACAATCTCAAAATTGGCCTAGTCGGAACGGCAGGAGGAGGTTTTGCTGGTTATAGTATGTATGTCCTTGGCTATCCAGGAGATTATCTTGACCTCACAAATCATAGAGTGGTATCTGCCACAGCTTTTCATCGAGACTATCAAGTTTTATAAAATGATTAGGTAGAAAAAGGATGATGGTCTATCATTTTGAAAAGAATTGACTGCCTAGATGATGAAAAATATAAAGTTTTTAACAGCAACAAAAGTACACAAGGGTAGATGTATTGGCTTATCAAAGTCATGGTGATAGCTACCGAGACTGAATGCTGGAGGATTAAATGATAATTGGTGGCGGGTACGATAGCAAAGCTATTAGGGAGTTTCTATGAAAAAATATTCTATTCTTTTCAAAACGAGTGCAGTCCTTTCTTATTTATTTTTGTTTTTCGGATTGTCTTGGACAACCCAATTTTGGAGAAATTATTGGGAGTTCTCGTCTTGGGTAGGAAATCTTATCTGGATTCGAAACATCATCAGTGTTTTCTTTATCGGTTTGATGATGTGGTTCTTGGTTAGGTCGGGCCATGCTTATCTCTTTCGTATCCCCAGGAAAAAGTGGTTGAGTTATTCTGTTCTGACGATGTTAGCAGCTGTCGTTCTTATAAGCTTTAACTATCTGACAGCTAAACATGTTCAGGGGACAAACGAAGGTTGGAATTTTTTTATTGCTTATAGTGAGACCAATTTTGCGGAGTTCGGTGTTTACCTAACCTTAATAATACTAGGACCTCTGATGGAAGAATTGGTATGTAGGGGACTGCTTCAACATGCCTTCTTTAAGAATTCAAGATGGGGACTGGATATTCTATTTCCGTCAGTTTTGTTCGCCTTACCTCATTTTTCAAGTTTTCCTAGTCTATTAGACCTTCTGGTTTATACAGCAGTTGGATGTATATTTGGTGGTTTGACACGCTATACAAAGACTATCTATCCTTCTTATTCGATTCATATTGTTAATAATATCATCGCAAACTTACCATTTATCATGACTTTTTTGCATAGGGTATTTGCATGATGAGAACCAGTTAAGAGCTTGAATTATCAGATTAAGCATAGATTTTTTCCTTACAATTTACTGCTAAAAAAATTGAATGAGCAAGGCTAGGCAGATCTCTCTGCTTGCCTTTTTCTTTTAACAAAATTGGATAAAGGGCTTTTATTTGAGAATCAGGTCTGGACTGGTTGACGAATAGCCTAAAAACTAGTAGAATAGTAAGGAAACTTTATACGGAGGAAAGAAATGGACTTGGGTGATATTGAGCTAACGCTGACCCCTATACCTGGGAAAAGCGGAAAAGCTTATATGGGAAGCTATCCTGATGGGAAGCGCGTCTTTATTAAAATGAACACCTCTCCAATCCTACCTGGTTTAGCCAAGGAACAAATCGCTCCTCAATTATTATGGACTCGCCGTTTATCGGATGGGCGTGATATGTGTGCCCAAGAATGGTTGAATGGTAAAATTTTGACCCCTTATGATATGAATCGCAAGCAGATTATCAATATTTTGAGCCGCTTGCATCGTTCGCGTCCTTTGATGACGCAATTGACTCGTTTGGGCTATTCTTTAGAAACACCTTTTGACTTGCTTCAGGCTTGGTTAAAAGATGCTCCAGAATCCTTGAAGAACAATCAATATCTAAGAATGGTAGTAGAGGATTTGCGAGGAAGTTTGCCAAACTTTAGGGAAGATTATGCAACGATCGTTCATGGAGATGTACGACATAGTAATTGGATTGAGACAGAGAGCGGTCTTGTTTATTTAGTGGATTGGGATTCCGTTCGTTTAACGGATCGCATGTTTGATGTGGCGCATATGCTATGTCACTATATTCCAGACTATCAGTGGAAAGAGTGGTTGACTTATTACGGTTACAAATACAACCAAACAGTCATCAACAAACTATTTTGGTATGCTCAGTTATCCTTCTTGAGCCAGATTGCCAAATATTATACAAATGAAGATCTAGAAAATGTCAATCGGGAGATTTATGCCTTGCGTATCTTCCGTGACAAGTATGGAAAGAAGAGATGAGAGTTAGAAATCGTAAAGGGGCAACAGAATTACTAGAGGCTAATCCTCAGTATGTTGTCTTAAATCCTTTAGAAGCCAAAGGTAAATGGCGCGACCTCTTTGGAAATGACAATCCTATCCATGTTGAGGTTGGTAGTGGTAAGGGAGCCTTTGTGACAGGTATGGCCAAACAAAACCCTAATATCAACTATATCGGGATTGATATTCAAAAGTCTGTTTTGAGTTATGCCTTGGACAAGGTTTTGGAAGTCGCTGTACCCAATATTAAGTTATTGTGGGTTGATGGTTCTGATTTGACCGACTACTTTGAAGATGGTGAGATTGATCGCTTGTACCTAAACTTTTCAGATCCGTGGCCTAAAAAGCGCCATGAAAAGCGTCGTCTAACTTATAAGAGTTTCTTGGATACCTTCAAGCGTATCTTGCCTGAACACGGTGAGATTCATTTCAAGACAGATAACCGTGGCTTATTTGAATATAGCCTAGTGAGTTTTTCTCAATATGGCATGAAGCTCAACGGAGTTTGGTTGGACTTGCATGCCAGCGACTTTGAAGGCAATGTCATGACAGAATATGAAGAAAAATTCTCAAGTAAGGGTCAGGTTATCTATCGAGTTGAGGCAGAATTTTAAGAAAAAGCTTAAAATCAAGCCTTCTGAGTGCTTATACTTTACATAAGTAGTCAAAAGTGCTACACTGTAAGTAAGAATATGAGAAAGTGAGGCGGGGAAATATCTTCGCCTCTTGCTTATGAGGAGGTGGACGCAATCGCAACTATCGTAGAATTAGTCAGAGAAGTCGTAGAACCGGTCATTGAAGCTCCCTTTGAACTCGTGGATATCGAGTACGGAAAGATTGGCAGTGACATGATTCTTAGTATTTTTGTAGATAAACCAGAGGGAATTACCTTGAACGACACAGCGGACTTGACAGAGATTATCAGTCCTGTCCTAGATACTATCAAGCCAGATCCCTTCCCAGAACAATATTTCCTAGAAATCACCAGTCCAGGCTTGGAGCGTCCTTTGAAAACCAAGGAAGCAGTCGCTGGAGCGGTTGGGAAATACATCCATGTTGGACTTTACCAAGCCATCGATAAGCAAAAGGTCTTTGAAGGAACCTTGCTAGCCTTTGAAGAGGATGAGTTGACTATGGAATATATGGATAAAACTCGTAAGAAAACTGTCCAGATTCCATACAGTTTGGTATCAAAAGCACGTTTAGCAGTAAAATTATAGTAAAAGAAAGGAAGCTTTTGAAGATTCAAAAGTGAATAGAAGATGAGTAAAGAAATGCTAGAGGCCTTCCGCATTTTGGAAGAAGACAAGGGAATCAAAAAAGAAGACATCATTGATGCAGTGGTGGAATCACTTCGTTCAGCCTATCGCAGACGCTATGGTCAATCAGACAGTGTAGCCATTGATTTCAACGAAAAGACAGGTGACTTTACAGTTTATACTGTTCGTGAAGTTGTTGATGAAGTATTTGATAGCCGTTTGGAAATCAGCTTGAAAGATGCTCTTGCCATTAACTCAGCTTACGAGCTTGGGGACAAGATTAAATTTGAAGAAGCACCAGGTGAGTTTGGTCGTGTAGCAGCTCAATCTGCCAAACAAACCATCATGGAAAAAATGCGCAAGCAAACACGTGCCATCACCTACAATACTTACAAAGAGCATGAGCAAGAAATCATGTCTGGTACGGTAGAGCGTTTTGACAATCGCTTTATCTATGTCAACCTTGGCAGCATCGAAGCTCAATTGTCAAAACAAGACCAAATCCCTGGAGAAGTTTTTGCTTCTCATGATCGTATCGAAGTTTATGTCTACAAGGTTGAAGACAATCCTCGTGGTGTGAATGTCTTTGTAAGTCGTAGCCACCCTGAAATGATCAAACGTTTGATGGAACAAGAAATTCCTGAGGTTTATGACGGAACTGTTGAAATCATGAGTGTTGCTCGTGAAGCAGGTGACCGTACCAAGGTTGCTGTTCGTAGCCACAATCCAAACGTGGATGCGATCGGGACAATCGTCGGACGTGGTGGTGCTAACATCAAGAAAATTACTAGCAAATTTCACCCAGCTCGCTACGATGCTAAGAGCGATCGTATGGTTCCAATCGAAGAAAACATTGACGTTATCGAATGGGTAGCCGATCCAGCTGAATTTATCTACAACGCTATCGCTCCAGCTGAAGTTGACCAAGTTATCTTTGATGAAAACGACAGCAAACGTGCCTTGGTCGTTGTGCCAGATAACAAGCTTTCTCTTGCGATCGGTCGTCGTGGACAAAACGTTCGTTTGGCAGCTCATTTGACAGGATATCGTATCGATATCAAGTCTGCAAGTGAGTTTGAAGCCATGGAAGCAGCAGAAGAAGCTGACCAGGTAGAAACAGACGAATTGGTCGAAGAATAAAAGCTGATCAGAGGAGGGAAGGATGAAAACTAGAAAAATCCCTTTGCGCAAGTCTGTTGTGTCTAATGAAGTGATTGATAAACGCGATTTACTCCGTATTGTCAAGAACAAAGAGGGACAGGTCTTTATCGACCCGACAGGCAAGGCTAATGGTCGTGGCGCTTATATCAAGCTAGACAATGCAGAAGCCCTTGAGGCCAAAAAGAAAAAAGTCTTTAACCGTAGCTTTAGTATGGAAGTTGAAGAAAGCTTTTATGACGAGTTGATTGCCTATGTCGATCACAAAGTGAAAAGAAGAGAGTTAGGACTTGAATAAGCAAAAAATTGCCAATCTCTTGGGACTTGCTCAAAGAGCAGGGAAAATCATCTCGGGTGAAGAAATGGTGGTCAAGGCCATCCAAGACCAGAAAGTAAAGCTGGTATTTCTCGCTCATGATGCCGCCCCCAACCTGACCAAGAAGATTCAGGATAAAAGTCATTATTATCAAGTAGAAGTTATTACCGTGTTTTCAACACTGGAATTAAGCATAGCAGTCGGAAAATCAAGAAAAGTTTTGGCTGTGACAGATGCTGGATTTACAAAGAAAATGAGGTCTCTTATGGAATAGAAGAGGAGGACATGATTTGTCTAAGAAAAGATTGTACGAAATCGCAAAAGAACTTGGAAAAGAAAGTAAAGAAGTTGTAGCGCGTGCAAAAGAGTTGGGCTTGGATGTAAAAAGCCACTCATCAAGTGTGGAGGAAGCAGCTGCTTCAAAAATCGTAGCAAGTTTTAAACCTGCTCCTGCTCCAAAGGTAGAGTCGAAACCTGTGGCTCCAAAGCCAGTTGACGCTAAGAAAGAGGCAAAACCAGCAGCAGCTGTTGCCCCTAAAGAAGAAAAAGTGGCACCAGCAAAACCGCAGAGTCGAAACTTTAAGGCTGAGCGTGAAGCACGTGCAAAAGAGCAGGCTGAACGACGCAAGCAAAATAAGGGTAATAACCGTGACCATCAACAAAATGGGAATCGTCAAAAAAATGATAACCGTAATGGTGGTAAACAAGGTCAAGGCAATCGTGACAACCGTCGATTCAATGATCAAGGTAAAAAACAACAAGGTCAGCAAAATCGCGGAAATGATCGCCGCAAGCAAGAGGACAACCGTCCAAATCAAGCAGGCCCACGTGTTGACTTTAAAGCCCGTGCAGCTGCTCTAAAGGCAGAGCAAAATGCAGAATATGCTCGTTCAAGTGAGGAACGCTTCAAGCAAACTCAAGCAGCTAAAGAAGCCTTGGCCCAAGCAAACAAACGCAAGGAACCTGAGGAAATCTTTGAAGAAGCTGCTAAGTTAGCTGAACAAGCGCAGCCAGTTCAACCAGTGGTTGAAGTTGCTCCTGCAGCTAAAGAACCTGTAGTGGATACACGTCGTAAGAAACAAGCCCGACCAGACAAAGAACGTGATGATTTCGATCACGAAGAAGATGGTCCTAGAAAACAACAAAAGAATCGAAGTAGTCAAAATCAAGTGAGAAATCAAAGAAATAGTAACTGGAACAATAACAAAAAGAATAAAAAAGGCAATAACAAAAATAACCGTAATCAGGCACCAAAACCTGTTACAGAGCGTAAGTTCCATGAATTGCCAACAGAATTTGAATATACAGATGGTATGACCGTTGCGGAAATCGCAAAACGTATCAAACGCGAACCAGCTGAGATTGTTAAGAAACTCTTCATGATGGGCGTGATGGCGACACAAAACCAGTCCTTAGATGGTGAAACAATCGAACTCCTCATGGTAGATTACGGTATTGATGCGAAACAAAAGGTTGAAGTCGACAATGCTGATATCGAACGTTTCTTCGCTGAAGAGGGTTATCTCAATGAAGATGAACTCGTAGAGCGTCCACCAGTTGTAACGATCATGGGACACGTTGACCATGGTAAAACAACCCTTTTGGATACCCTTCGTAATTCTCGTGTTGCAACAGGTGAAGCCGGTGGTATCACTCAGCATATCGGTGCCTATCAGATTGAGGAAAATGGTAAGAAGATTACCTTCCTTGATACACCAGGACACGCAGCCTTTACCTCTATGCGTGCGCGTGGTGCCTCTGTTACCGATATTACCATCTTGGTCGTAGCGGCAGATGACGGGGTAATGCCTCAAACTATCGAAGCCATCAACCACTCAAAAGCAGCTAATGTCCCAATCATCGTAGCTATCAATAAAATCGATAAACCAGGTGCTAATCCAGAACGTGTTATCGGTGAATTGGCTGAACATGGTGTTATGTCAACAGCTTGGGGTGGCGATTCTGAGTTTGTAGAAATCTCAGCTAAATTCAACCAAAATATCGATGAACTCTTGGAAACTGTTCTACTTGTGGCTGAAATCCAAGAACTCAAAGCAGATCCAACAGTTCGTGCCATTGGTACTGTTATTGAAGCTCGTTTGGATAAAGGAAAAGGTGCAGTTGCGACCCTCCTTGTCCAACAAGGTACTTTGAACGTTCAAGATCCAATCGTTGTCGGAAATACTTTCGGACGTGTCCGTGCTATGACCAACGATCTCGGACGTCGTGTGAAGGTCGCAGGCCCATCAACACCAGTATCGATCACTGGTTTGAACGAAGCGCCAATGGCGGGTGACCACTTTGCTGTTTACGAAGATGAAAAATCTGCGCGTGCAGCTGGTGAAGAACGTGCCAAACGTGCTCTTATGAAGCAACGTCAAGCTACTCAACGTGTTAGCCTTGAAAACCTCTTTGATACCCTTAAAGCAGGAGAACTCAAGTCAGTTAACGTCATCATCAAAGCCGACGTACAAGGTTCTGTTGAAGCTCTCTCTGCATCACTTCAAAAGATTGATGTGGAAGGCGTTAAAGTAACCATTGTTCACTCAGCAGTTGGTGCTATCAATGAATCTGACGTGACTCTTGCCGAGGCTTCAAATGCCTTTATCGTTGGTTTCAACGTGCGTCCTACACCACAAGCTCGTCAACAAGCAGAAGCTGACGATGTAGAAATCCGTCTCCACAGTATCATTTACAAGGTTATCGAAGAGATGGAAGAAGCCATGAAAGGGATGCTTGACCCAGAATTTAAAGAAAAAGTTATTGGTGAAGCGATCATCCGCGAAACCTTCAAGGTATCTAAAGTGGGAACAATCGGTGGATTTATGGTTACCAGCGGTAAAGTTACTCGCGACTCTAAAGTCCGTGTCATCCGTGATGGTGTCGTTATTTACGATGGTGCCCTAGCTAGCTTGAAACACTATAAAGATGACGTTAAAGAAGTTACAAACGGCCGTGAAGGTGGTCTCATGATTGACGGCTACAATGATCTTAAGATGGATGATGTGATTGAAGCCTATATCATGGAAGAAATCAAGAGATAATTTTTTGCTCCTTTCTTAAGTGGCGAAGGACGCAAGCAAACCCATGGTTTCATTGCTTATTTTTGAGACTAATGTCTCAAAAATCCCCTGTTATGAAACCGCTAGTGCAGTTCCATAACTTTCACCACGACGAAAGAAGCGAGTAGTTTCAAATTGAAATTCATTTCAATTTGAAATGGTTATCAATAACTCAAGAAAAGCTAGGTCTGCTGGCCTAGCTTTTGGTTCAATTGAGAGAAAGGAAGAAATATGGCAAATCATTTCCGTACGGATCGTGTGGGCATGGAGATCAAGCGCGAAGTCAATGAGATTTTGCAAAAGAAAGTCCGTGATCCACGTGTCCAAGGTGTGACTATCACTGATGTTCAGATGCTAGGTGACTTGTCTGTTGCTAAGGTCTACTACACTATTTTGAGTAACCTGGCTTCAGATAATCAAAAAGCTCAAGTCGGACTTGAAAAAGCAACTGGTACTATCAAACGTGAACTTGGTCGCAATTTGAAATTGTACAAAATTCCAGACTTAACTTTCGTCAAAGACGAATCCATCGAATATGGAAACAAGATTGACGAGATGCTACGCAATCTGGATAAAAACTAAGTAGAAAGAGGGGCAACCCTCTTTTTTGTGGCTATAAGTCGGTCATTGTCTAGTCAGATTATATAAATAGAAATTCAGAAAATAAAATAAATCTTGAAAATATCATTTATTCCATAAATATGATAAGATAAAGCTTGATATGAATGAAAAATGGAGATAGAGATGGCTAAAGAAGATGTGGCGATGCAAGTGTTGCAACAGGTAGTAAAACTTCCTGTCGTCAAAGTGAACCGGTCAAAATTTTTAATGGACAAATTCTCTAAGGAAGTGGCTTCAAAGGATATTCCTAGATTATTGGAAGAAGGGCCGACAGCTTTATTACCTCAGGAAACCTTAGATCGAGTGGCTAATGCATGTATTAGAGATAATGTATTGCTAGCAAGTGGAACATCTGTTTTAGCAGGTTTGCCTGGAGGTATTGCCATGGCAGTTACCATTCCGACAGATGTAGCCCAGTTTTACGCATTTTCACTGAAACTAGCTCAGGAGCTAGGTTATATTTACGGCTATGATGATCTTTGGGCTTCGCGAAATGAGCTGAGCGAAGAAGCTAAAAATACCCTTTTGCTCTATCTGGGAGTGATGTTGGGAGTAAATGGTGCGGGCGCTCTACTTCGTTCTGGTGGTGTTACAGTTGCTAAGCAAGTGATGAAAATCGTAAACAAAAAGGCTTTGACAAAGACTCTTTGGTATCCAATTTTGGAAAAAGTTCTGAAAATCTTTGGAGTGAATCTGACCAAGGGAGGATTGGCTAAGGGGATGGGGAAAGTTATTCCTATCATAGGTGGAGTCCTATCAGGTGGCTTAACCTTTGCGACCATGAAACCCATGGGAGAAAGATTGCAAAAAGAATTGTCCAAATTGATTAACTACGATGAAGCACAATATCAAAGAGATGTTGCCACTATCCGAAAAGAAGTGGAAATCATAGAAGGAGATTGACATGGGGATCATAACAGTACTGGCCAAAACCTACGGTAATTATCTTCTAACAAGGCAAGCTTTAAAAGTTGCAGAAACCATAAAAAAAGATGAAAACACAGTAGTTAGTTTGGGAAAATTATTTCTCGTAGATAAGCTTATGGATACAGCTACTTGGTTAATGAAGCCGGAGGATAAAGAATGAAATCTTTTTGGAGGTTCTTTACTCTTCTTTTTATAACACCAATTGTTGGTCTGATAAAAATACTCTGGTTCCTAATCTCTTTCGCCTTCCAATTACTGTTCTATAGGATTCTTTTCAAGATCATAGATTGGTTTTTCAAACTTCTCTGATGATCATGGTAAGGATAAGACTTTGAGGTTTTACTAGGAAGAGTCTATATAATTGGAAATAATGAAATTATACGAAATAAACTAGCAAGTCTTCTACTGCTAGTTTTTTAATCTTTGCCCTTGTGGTATAATAAAAAAGAAAAAACTGTTAGAGAATATGATGGAGGTTATGATGGACAATATCATTGATGTATCTATTCCTGTTGCGGAAGTTGTGGACAAGTATCCAGAAGTTTTAGATATCCTAGTAGAACTCGGTTTTAAACCTCTTGCAAATCCTTTGATGCGAAATACAGTCGGACGAAAAGTATCGCTCAAACAGGGGTCTAAACTGGAGGGAACCCCTATGGATAAGATTGTACGCACACTTGAAGCAAATGGTTACGAAGTGATTGGAATAGACTAATGGCAGATGAACGTATTCATATCCTACGGGATATTTTATTAGAATTGCATAATGGAGCCTCCCCTGAATCCGTTCAGGAACGCTTTGATGCAACCTTTACAGGTGTATCAGCTATCGAGATTTCTCTCATGGAGCACGAGTTGATGAACTCTGACTCAGGTGTGACATTTGAAGACGTCATGGAGCTCTGTGATGTTCATGCCAATCTCTTTAAGAATGCTGTTAAGGGTGTCGAAGTTGAAGATACAGAGCATCCAGGTCATCCTGTGCGTGTTTTTAAGGATGAAAATCTAGTCCTCCGTGCTGCCTTGATTCGTGTTCGAAGATTGTTAGACACATATGAGTCTATGGAAGATGAGGAAATGCTTGCAGAGATGCGTAAGGGGTTGGTTCGTCAGATGGGGCTTGTAGGTCAGTTTGACCGTCACTACCAGCGCAAAGAAGAACTCTTCTTTCCTATCATGGAGCGTTATGGACATGATTCTCCTCCCAAAGTCATGTGGGGAGTCGATGACCAGATTAGGGAACTCTATCAAAAAGCCTTGGGGACAGTTAGGTCACTACCAGAAGCATCCATTAGTATTGTAAAGGCAGATTTTGAGGCTTTTGCGACTGAATTTGAGAGTATGATTTTCAAGGAAGAGTCCATCCTCCTCATGATTCTGCTCGAATCCTTCACCCAGGATGACTGGATTCAGATTGCCGAGGAAAGTGATGCTTATGGCTATGCCATTATCCGGCCATCTGAAAAATGGGTTCCTGAACGTAAAAGCTTTGTTGAGGAAAAAAGTGTAGAAGAACCAACTCAGCCAGAAACTGTAGATGGACAGGTTCAACAAGTGATTGATACGCCAGAGGGGCAGTTTACTATCACCTTTACACCTAAGGAAAAGGAAGCAGTGATGGACCGAAATAGTCAGCAGGCTTTTGGAAATGGCTATCTTTCAGTTGAACAAGCTAATCTTATCCTCAACCACCTGCCTATGGAGATTACCTTTGTTAATAAGGATGATATCTTCCAGTATTACAATGACAATACGCCAGCAGATGAGATGATTTTCAAGCGGACACCGTCTCAAGTTGGACGAAATGTCGAACTATGTCATCCGCCCAAGTATTTGGATAAGGTAAAAACCATTATGCAAGGTCTTCGTGACGGGGTCAAGGAAAAGTATGAGATGTGGTTCAAGTCCGAGTCACGAGGCAAGTTTGTCCATATCACTTATGCTGCTGTACACGATGAAAATGGAGAATTTCAAGGAGTCTTGGAGTACGTTCAGGATATCCAGCCATACCGTGAGATTGACACAGATTACTATCGAGGAATAGAATAAGGAGAAACAATGAGTTACGAACAAGAATTTATGAAGGAATTTGAAGCCTGGGTTAATACCCAAATCATGATTAATGATATGGCGCTCAAGGAAAGCCAAAAGGTCTATGAAGAAGATCAAGATGAGCGTGCTAAAGATGCTATGATTCGCTATGAAAGCCGCTTAGATGCCTACCAGTTCTTGCTAGGCAAGTTTGAAAATTTCAAGGCAGGCAAGGGATTCCATGATTTACCAGAAGATTTATTTGGAGAGAGAAACTATTAAGTTTTCAATATTGGTAAAGGGGAGGGGGACTCCCTTTTTCATTGTTCCTTGAGCCTTTTTGTGTTACAATGTTAGCATGAAAACGAAAAATATTATTAAAACAGGTTTAGTCGTGGCAGGACTCGGAGCTCTTGTTTTTGGAGCAAAGAAAATAGCTGATGATCACAAACTCATGAAGACACAGGAAGAGTTGACTGCTATTGTGCGTGACTACTTTTCAGAAATGGGAGAGATTGGAACTCTCTATGTCCAAGTGTATGAAAGTAGCTTAGAACGTCTTGTTGGTGGTGTTATTTTTGAAGATGGTCGTCACTATACCTTTGTCTACGAAGATGAAGATCTCATCTACGAGGAGGAAGCCATATGATTTCTCCTAAAAGTATAGAAGAATTAGCAAATCTAGTAGAACAGGATGGCAAGAAGGTCTTCCTTTTTGTTGCGGATTGGTGTGGCGATTGTCGCTATATCTATCCAGCTCTGCCAGAGATTGAAGAGACCAATCCAGAGTTTACCTTTATACGAGTAGACCGAGATGAGTACATGGAACTTGCAAAACTATGGGATGTATACGGGATTCCAAGTCTTGTTGTTTTAGATAAGGACAAGGAGATTGGACGCTTTGTCAATCGTGACCGTAAAACCAAGGCACAAATTAACGACTTTTTAGCAGGATTAAAATAGGAGAAAAGAAAGAATGATTTTTACATATAACAAAGAACATGTCGGTGATGTCCTTATGGTCATCGTGAAAAACAGTGGCGATGCCAAACTAGATGTCGAGCGTAAAGGCAATGTAGCGCGTGTTTTCCTAAAGGAAACTGGTGAAACTGTTGCTTGGAACATTTTTGAAGTTTCTAGCATGTTTGAAATCGCTGAACGTGGCCAAATATTTTTGACAGACGACCAAGTAGCTCGTTTGAACCAAGAATTGCAAGCTCAAGATTTTGCCGAAAAGATTATCAATGACAAGGAACCGAAATTTGTCGTTGGTGAAATTGTAGAGATGGTGGCACATCCAGATAGTGATCACCTCAATATCTGCCAAGTGGCAGTTGCGAGTGATAAGACAGTGCAAATCGTTGCAGGAGCTCCTAATGCGCGTGTTGGTTTAAAAACCATTGTTGCTCTTCCAGGAGCTATGATGCCAAAAGGCAATCTCATTTTCCCAGGGGAACTTCGTGGTGAAAAGAGTTTTGGGATGATGTGCAGTCCTCGTGAACTTGCCTTACCAAATGCTCCACAAAAGCGTGGCGTCATTGAATTGTCAGAAGACCAAGTTGTTGGTACTCCATTCGACCCAGCAAAACACTGGACAGCTTAAATTTGTTAAGTTAGATAGGAGAAAGTAAGATGGCAAAAAATGTTGTGATCACAGGTGCAACATCAGGTATTGGTGAAGCAATTGCGCGTGCCTATCTAGAAAAAGGTGAGAATATCGTTCTCACAGGGCGTCGAACAGAAAGACTTGAAGCTCTCAAAACTGAGTTTGCAGAATTCTTTCCAAATCAAAAAGTTTGGACCTTTCCCCTTGATGTGACCGATATGACAATGGTTAAAACTGTTTGTTCAGAAATTCTTGAAGCAGTAGGTTCGATTGATATTTTAGTTAATAATGCCGGGCTGGCTTTAGGCTTAGCTCCCTATCAGGACTATGAAGAGTTGGATATGCTGACCATGCTGGATACCAATGTCAAGGGCCTGATGGCTGTTACTCGTTGTCTCTTGCCTTCTATGGTGACTGCAAATCAAGGCCATATCATTAATATGGGTTCAACCGCAGGTATTTACGCTTACGCTGGTGCAGCAGTCTATTCAGCAACCAAGGCTGCAGTCAAAACATTTTCAGATGGACTACGGATTGATACCATCGCAACGGATATCAAGGTGACGACTATTCAGCCAGGTATTGTAGAGACTGACTTTTCTAAGGTCCGTTTCCATGGAGATGAGGAACGGGCTGCAACGGTCTATCAGGGACTCGAAGCCTTGCAGGCACAAGACATCGCAGATACTGTAGTTTATGTGACCAGTCAGCCACGTCGTGTGCAAATCACAGATATGACCATCATGGCTAATCAACAGGCCACTGGATTTATGATTCATAGAGAATAACATTATTTTTAAAAAAGTTACAAATTTTGTAACTTTTTTCTTTTACCTTCGAATAGATAAGTAGGAGGATGAAAAATGTATAATAAAGTTATTATGATTGGACGCTTGACGTCTACACCAGAATTGCACAAAACCAACAATGACAAGTCCGTTGCACGAGCAACTATCGCAGTGAATCGCCGTTATAAAGATCAAAATGGGGAACGTGAAGCAGACTTCATCAATATTGTGGTCTGGGGCAAATTGGCTGAAACCTTGGCTAGTTATGGAAGCAAGGGTAGTCTCATTTCTGTGGATGGGGAACTTCGTACCCGTAAGTTTGAGAAGAATGGCCAGACCAACTATGTAACAGAAGTTCTCTGTACAGGTTTCCAACTCTTAGAAAGCCGTGCCCAACGTGCTATGCGTGAAAATAATGCAGGACAAGATTTGGTAGACCTGGTCCTGGAAGAGGAGGAACTTCCATTTTAAAATGACAAGAGTTTGAGAGTTTTCTCCAACTCTTTTTATGCTATAAATCAGACTTTTTTCTTGACTATTTTTGACCAAGTGATACAATAGAAATATGGTTTAGCACTCGTGTACAAAGAGTGCTAATAATATGATTGAATTATGGAGGAAAACAGATGTTGAAACCATTAGGAGACCGTGTAGTCTTGAAAATTGAAGAAAAAGAACAAACTGTTGGGGGATTTGTCCTCGCAAAATCAGCCCAAGAAGAAACGAAAACAGCTACAGTAGTGGCTACTGGACAAGGTGTTCGTACCTTGAGCGGTGAACTAGTCGCTCCAAGTGTAAAAGTTGGAGATCAAGTTTTAGTCGAAGCTCATGCAGGTATCGAGGTCAAAGATGGGGATGAAAAATACCTCATCGTAGGTGAGGCTAGCATCTTAGCAATCGTTGAAGAATAAGAGGAGGAAATAAGTATGTCAAAAGAGATTAAATTTTCATCTGATGCACGTTCAGCTATGGTCCGTGGCGTTGATATCCTAGCTGATACAGTTAAAGTAACCTTGGGGCCAAAAGGACGTAACGTTGTTCTTGAAAAATCATTCGGTTCACCATTGATTACCAATGATGGTGTGACAATCGCTAAAGAAATTGAACTAGAAGACCATTTTGAAAATATGGGTGCCAAATTGGTATCAGAAGTAGCTTCTAAAACCAACGATATTGCTGGTGACGGAACGACAACTGCAACTGTCTTGACTCAAGCAATTGTTCGTGAAGGAATCAAAAACGTTACTGCAGGTGCAAATCCAATTGGTATTCGCCGTGGGATTGAAACTGCGGTCGCTGCAGCTGTAGAAGCCTTGAAGAACAATGCTATTCCAGTAGCCAACAAAGAAGCTATCGCTCAGGTCGCTGCAGTATCCTCTCGTTCTGAGAAAGTTGGGGAATACATCTCTGAAGCCATGGAAAAAGTTGGTAAAGACGGAGTTATCACCATTGAAGAATCACGTGGTATGGAAACAGAACTTGAAGTCGTAGAAGGAATGCAGTTTGACCGTGGTTACCTCTCGCAATACATGGTCACTGACAATGAAAAAATGGTTGCAGACCTTGAAAATCCATACATTTTAATCACTGACAAGAAAATTTCAAATATCCAAGAAATCTTGCCACTGCTAGAAAGCATTCTACAAAGCAGTCGTCCGCTCTTAATTATTGCAGATGATGTTGATGGTGAAGCTTTGCCAACCCTTGTCTTGAACAAGATTCGTGGTACTTTCAACGTAGTTGCTGTTAAGGCACCAGGTTTCGGGGACCGCCGTAAAGCAATGTTGGAAGACATCGCAATTTTGACAGGTGGAACTGTTATCACAGAAGATCTTGGTCTTGAATTGAAAGATGCTACTATCGAAGCGCTTGGTCAAGCAGCTAAAGTGTCTGTTGATAAAGATAGTACAGTCATTGTAGAAGGTGCAGGTAATCCTGAAGCAATTGCTAACCGTATTGCTGTCATCAAGTCACAAATTGAAACAACAACTTCAGAATTTGACCGTGAAAAACTCCAAGAACGCTTGGCTAAATTATCAGGTGGAGTAGCAGTTATTAAGGTCGGTGCTGCAACTGAAACTGAATTGAAAGAAATGAAACTCCGCATCGAAGATGCTCTTAACGCTACTCGTGCAGCAGTAGAAGAAGGAATCGTTGCAGGTGGTGGTACTGCCCTTGTTAATGTTATCTCTGCTGTTGCTGCCTTGGAGTTAGAAGGTGATGAAGCAACAGGACGCAACATTGTTCTTCGTGCCTTGGAAGAACCTGTACGTCAAATCGCTTACAATGCAGGTTATGAAGGTTCAATTGTTATTGATCGTTTGAAAAATGCAGAAGCTGGTACAGGCTTCAACGCTGCGACAGGTGAATGGGTGAACATGATTGAAGCAGGTATTATCGATCCTGTTAAGGTTAGCCGTTCAGCCCTTCAAAACGCAGCTTCGGTAGCAAGCTTGATTCTAACAACAGAAGCCGTTGTGGCTAATAAGCCAGAACCTGTAGCACCAGCTCCAGCTATGGATCCATCTATGATGGGTGGTTACTAAGAAATAAATAAAAACGGCTCTATAATTTCTGTAGTGGGTAGCACCACCATAGGAATTATGGAGCCTATTTTGTTG
>NZ_JUOS01000133.1 GCF_001075875.1 Streptococcus oralis | reverse complement strand
AGTTAAGAAGACCTTAACTTTAACTCCTAAAACTTTTTCATAATAATCTCCCTATAAAAATTAAGTCGCCCAATCAGGCGGCTTTTTTGTATGTAAATTTTCAGAGATATTGACCTAAAACTTCTTGTTTTTTTAGTTTTTAAACATCAATTACAGTAAAGTAGACATATAAGATTCAGTAATTCTATAAATAACAATCAAATACAGAACAATCTGAAAATATAGAGATATTATAGGTGTGTTTTAAGTTTGAATGTTTGGACATAATTCTCTAAAATGTGCTATAATATAATGATGCAAAAAAATGGTATAGATCAGATTTTTTTAGAGAGATACCGGGTGTTTACATCTTTTATTTCAACAATTAAAGGTAATAAAAGATATCACAACTCTCTAAGAATTATTTTTATTTTTGCGATAAAAATGTACTCAAGGAGAAGAATTTATGTTTTTTAGACGTCAAGAAGGACGATACAGAGAAACAGATCGAGTTACGAGATATAAATTAATTAAGTCAGGGAAGCACTGGTTACGAGCTTCTACTTCGCTTTTTGGATTGTTTAAAGTCATTCGTGGGGGGGTTGACACGGCTCAAGTTACAACTGAAGTGGTAGAAGATCGAGTATCAACTACTATAACGGGACTAGATATTCTCAAAGGTATAGCTGCCGCTGGAACGGTTATAGGTGGAGGGATTGCTACTCAATCTCATGTTTATGCTAATGAACAGACAGCAGTTGAGAAAACAGTAGAGAGTGCCGATGTTTTAGCTACTTCGGACCAAGCTGTCTTGGGAACTGTTAATAAAGATGATGAGCAACAAGCTTCTGTTTCAGCATCAACTTCTATCAGTGAGAGTGCTTCTACATCAGC
>NZ_JUOS01000132.1 GCF_001075875.1 Streptococcus oralis | reverse complement strand
TATATATTGCAAATCTTAAATGATGGAATATTTCATTTTAGCACTTTTGATGAATTAAATGATCCATCTGAATTTTCTAATTCTGGTTTTACAGATGATCCTAATTTATGGGGAGTTTTTGATGTCTCTGAAAATGAAACTGACGTAAAGAAAAGATTAGGGGAGTATATAAATTCAAATGATTATAAAAATGCGTACAACCTTCTTAAAGAAAATACTCTAGTTTATTCTTTAACCACCAAATTTGATAATAATTTAATGTGGGCACATTATGGAGACAGTTTTAAAGGAGTTTGTTATGAGTATGATGCAAGAGAAATCCTTAATAAATCAGCATCTAAATTAGCTCCTGTTTTATACAAAGATATTGCTCCGATGATAAATGTTAATGATGGTATTCATGATTTTTTGAAATCAGTAAGATACGCACCATACTCAAAAAATATAACTTGGAATTATGAGGATGAATGGAGAATTAGTAAAGTGATGATTGATAAAAATTTTAGTTTGCTATCTGAAACTGAAAAAATGAAGATAGCTAATACTGAGATTGTAATAAAACCAAAGTCTGTTACACTGGGAACTAAAATGAATGTAGAGGTTCAACGAAGAATTATTGATTCATGTAGAAATAACAATATTAAAGTTTATAAACTAATACAAGAAGGGTATAACTATTCTCGTTCGGAACTATCCTAAAACCAATCATCCCTCCTCATCGGAAAATCCGACATCAACACTGCCAAGTGGAAGACCCTCTGCCAAAAACAAGAGAAGCAATTTAATAAAATTTTAGGAGAAAAAATGAAATACAAGATTACAAATTTAGATATGATGAGATTGGAAGGAAAAAGTTTCTTCTAACTGCTGAGCGATAGTCTTGAGACTGTCAATGCTTTTACTAAAGTGAATAAAACGGAATTAGTTTATATCAGCAAGGTTTCCCGAATGGAGCCTTTGTTGGAAAAATTCCAAGCAAGTCTTCATAACGTTCGTGCAGGAAAATTCACCGAAAACATGGAGAAAGCAGACCGTGAGCGTGATGATGCACTTTCTACCTTGATTGGTTTGGTCAAGACCTTCTCTCGTGTGAAAGAGGCAAGTAGCGAGGAAGCTTACGACAAACTCAGCAAACTTTTCAAAAATTATGCTGGGCTAACGAGTATGAGCTACGAAAAAGAGACAGAATCTATTAACCATTTACTCAAGGAGCTAAAAGATACTGACTACCAGACTGCCCTTTCAACTCTGCATTTGACAACTCATGTAGAAACCTTGACAAAGGCTCAGGCTCAATTTGAAAAAGCCTATAAGGAGCGCTTGGCTGAGCAAAAAAGCAAGGCACCTAGTCAAAACAAGGAAGTCCGTGTGAAACTGCAAGAAATCTATGACTTCCTTGTGGATTTTACTGCAATCAACGCCTATGCTTATCCAGATAAGAAGCAGTATGCCGATCTCCGTGACCATCTCAACGCTATCCGTAGTCGCTATAAAAAACGCAAACCAAGAAAAAAATTACCCCAATACAACCAGAAGAAGCCAAGTAGGTTGTTCTGGTTAATTTATGCGAGTCAAAATAAATCTTAGAAAGTGAATAAGAGCAGGTATAGGGATGAAGGAATTAGCAAGTGGCTTAATTGCTGGTTTAGTTGCTGGAATTGTATCAATAGTTGCCGTGTATACTGATTATAGAAGTTCTTTAGATAGCGTTTCAGGCTGGCGATCAAAGCTTTTTGATGCAGCTTCTGCTAAAGAAATTACGCTTAAAGAAGTTCAGGTGTTAAGGACAGCTCTACGCTATGAACCAACTAAGGAAGTTCAAGAAAACACTTTTGATTGGATATCTAATATCATGATTTACTATTGTGATTATATTTCGTTAAAGTATTTTGAACATTATGAAACAAGTCTCTTGTATCAAGAACAGGAAATCATCAGGGTTTTTATCAGATGTCTGTTGAAGAGCCATTGGGAATACAATGCTTCTATGGTATCTTCGTTGAAATTCTTGAAGCTTCCTTATAAAGCTTCAAAACAACCAGAATTTATTCGTGAAACATATGATAAAGCAAAGACAATAAGTAGAACCTTAGAGAATGACGATGAAGAATACAATCTGATTGAAAAAATCAATAAAAAGATGATGGGAAGTATATGAGATGAAGCATGATATAGATATTAATATCACTAAAAATAGTGAGGAGAAGATAAATGAGTTTGATGCTAAGAAGTATTTAGATAATTATATAAAACCCGGTGAAGCTAATCAGGAAAAGGAAGAAAAAGAAAATATTATGCCAGAAATTTTACGCTGTGGCATATGGGGCATGGTTGTAATTGTAGGAGTTAATTTTGTAAGCAATCAAAGCTGGTACCTCAAGCCAATTGGACGTCAAACAAATGTATTAGCTGTTCTGTTAGTAGTCTTACTTATTATTAATGAGCTTTTTAAAAAGAAGAAATAAAAACAAAGATGGCTGTCAAGGTCATGAAAAAACTAGTCATGGGATTTTTCAAAGAATTTGATAAGGAAAAGTTCCAGCAGCCAGTCCCCTTTATAGATATGACCTCTACAGAATTAAAAGTTTTCACTAAAAAGGCAGGTATCCCCATGAGAACTGAAACCGAGATGTTTGACGTGATTTTGCAAATCGCAAAAGTGCTACAAGTCGACGCTGTCGCCATGTCTGGTTCACGGACTGACACAAAAGCCTCAAAAGATGAATTTCAGGATTACGACGTGGTCTATATTGTGGATGATTTAGATAATCTGAAGAGAGATCTTTCTTGGCTAGACCAGTTTGGCAAACGTATCATTGAGCAACATAATGTCCTAGGCAACCGTCGACTTTATCTCATGCTTTTTGAAGATGGCAATAGGATTGACTTGACCCTTTGCCCAAAGGAGCACATCAAAGAATGGGTGGATAGCGAAGCGGATTATACAGTTTTGAAAGACGAGAAAGGCTTGTTTGAGTCCTATACTACAAGTCCAGAGCGTTACTGGACGAATCCAGCTAGTCAGACAGCTTTCGAAAAAGCCTGCAATGAATTTTGGTGGGTGTCAGCCTACGTTGTCAAAGGAATTTGTCGTAAGCAAGTCATTTATGCAACGGACCATCTCTACGGTATTTGTCAGCAAGAACTCTTGAAAATCTTAGCTTGGCAGGTAGCAAGTGATGGAGGTGCTGTCGACATTGGTAAAAATTACAAGTATCTCTTCAACTACTTGCCAATTGAGAAGGAGAAGGAATTCTCTGCTCTTCTTGATTTCTCAAGTGTAGAGAAACTTACTCAGTCATTGTTTGCTACGATGCAACTTTTCCATCAAGAAGCTCAATATCTTGCCCAAAAAATGGGCTTTGACTATGATAGGGAAGTAGCTGAGAAGATGATTGAGTATGCTGAGGAAAAACTTCCTAATCACTAAATAAAGAACACAAATTAAAAGATTAAACTACGGAAAGGGTCGTTTGGTTATTTTTAATAACTGA
>NZ_JUOS01000001.1 GCF_001075875.1 Streptococcus oralis | reverse complement strand
AAATCAGCGTAGTAGAGCCCACTCAACCACTGCGTCTTGCTCAACAATCCAAAGACAATTGAGAGGCTAAGACTTTTGTCCCAGCCTCTTTTTATAATGGATTTTTCATCTAAGATGAGGATTCCAAAAAATCACCCAAGATTCAACTCTTGGGTGATTTTTTTCTTCAATTTTAATCATCAAAATGATATTTTTTCTACTTCATGTTAAAAGATCTTAAAAAATATCAAACAGCAATTTCACATTGAGGATGGTCAAGATAATGGAAACGATATAACCAAGGATGGTATTCCATTTGGCATTGGTAAATTCTCCCATCAGTGTTTTTTTTGAAGTAAGATAAATCAAGGGGAAGATTGAAAATGGAAGAGCGATAGAAAGAAAGACCTGTGAATAAACCAATAACTGATCCAAGGTTTTTTCTTGATGACCGAACAGAACCGCTACTATCATGACAGGCAGTAAGGCAAAGAGACGAGTCGCCAAACGAATAAACCATTGTGGCAATCTCATATGCAAGAAACCTTCCATAACGATTTGTCCAGTCAAAGTACCCGTGATAGTCGAATTCTGACCACTGGCTAATAGGGCCAAGGCAAACAAAGTTGATAAGGTTGAGCTAGCTATAGCTCCCGCAATGGTTGAATCCTGTAAGGCATTATACATTTGAGAGAAAGCAGAAATCTCAGATGCATGTCCGAAAAAGAGAGCCGCACCTAAGATCAAAAGAAGGGAGTTAACCACAAAGGCCAAGGATAACTGGAGATTAGAATCCCAAGTCATAAAACGAACGGCTTTTCGAACATCATTCTTGTCCTTATGATTGATTTTCCGAGTCTGAGACAAGGAAGAATGTAAATAGAGGTTATGGGGCATAACAGTCGCACCCACGATACCCAACGCCAAGGTTAATTGACTTTCATGCCCAGGCATAGGACTTTCAAATAAAGTTGCGTTTGGCAGATAACCTTCAACGATTCCTTGGAAGCTTGGATGTGACAAAGCTACTAGGTAAGTAAAGATTGCTAGAATGGTTAAAATGAGCGTGGTAACGATAGCTTCAATCTTCTTAAAGCCAAACTTCATAAGAAGCAATAAGAGAAAGACATCCAACACAGTCAAGAGGATTGCTATCATAATCGGAATCTTAAAGAGAAGATTGAGAGCAATCGCTGAACCTAGAACTTCTGCCAGATCTGTCGCCATCAAGGCTAATTCTAAAATCACCCATAGACTATAACGAAGCCATTTAGGTGAATGATGAGCCGTTGCTTGAGCCAGGTCCATCTGGGTTACAATACCAAGCTTTCCTGCCATCTGCTGAAGTTGCATGGCAATGAGAGATGAAATCAAGATAACAAACAAGAGACTATACTTATAGGAAGCACCACCGACTACACTGGTAATCCAGTTTCCTGGATCCATATAACCAACTGCGACAAGAGCACCCGGACCTAAAAAGGCCTTTAAATTTTGCCAGAAATGATTGTTATTTGGAGTATCGATAGATTGATTAATCTCAGAGAGTGACACTTTTTTATGAGAAGACATAGATACTTACCTCTTTCTAAACCTACTTTTTCATTATTTTCTATTAGAGAAAAATAAGATTGACTTTAAACTATTAAAACAATGAAAACTATATGAAAAACATTTAGTTTTTTCATTATTTTTCTTAAGGCACCTTAATTATAAAAAATATGATAAAAACTTAAGAAAATTCAACAAAATTTTAGGGAAAGTCAGAATAAGTCTACTCATTAACGATAATGATAAATCTATTGATAAACTTTGACATTTAATAGTGAACTGTAACTATTATTTCTAACTCGATTTCTCTATAAAAGAGGAAAAACCAGCGTCTTTTGACGCTGGATAAAAGCTACTTAGATCATTTAACAAGAAACTAAATTGCTTCTGTAACGAAGCTACGGCTTTCAAGTACCTTAAGCATAGCATCCGCTGTATCTAGGGCTGTAAAGAGTGGTACACCATGTTCGATAGCTGAACGGCGGATTTGTTCACCATCTTCATCAGCAGTTCGCTTGGTACCAACTGTGTTGATGATAGCTTGGATTTTCCCTTTACGAACATAGCTTGGGATATCATGTTCATCATCACCAATCTTACCAACGAGTTGAGCCTTCAAGCCATGACTTTCAAAGAAAGCTGCTGTTCCTTGAGTCGCAAGGATACCATAACCAATATTTTGGAAACGACGAGCCAAATCCAAAGCTTCTTCCTTGGCATCATCAGCGATAGTAAAGACAACATTTCCAAAGGTTGGCAAGTGAAGATAAGAAGCTTCAAAGGCCTTGTAGAGAGCTTTTTCAAGAGTCGTATCAGAACCCATAACTTCCCCTGTTGACTTCATTTCAGGACCGAGCAAGCTGTCTACTTTCGCGAGCTTAGTGAAGGAGAAAACTGGCGCTTTGATATGAACACGACTGCTTTCTGGGTAAAGTCCATCTTGGTAACCAAGTTCTTCAAGACTTTGACCAAGAATCAACTTAGTTGCAACCTGAGCCATCGGGATATTGGTTACTTTTGATAGGAATGGAACAGTACGGCTGGCACGTGGATTGACCTCAATAACGTAGACTTTTTCATCCTTGATGACAAACTGAATGTTCATCATACCAAGACAGTTAAGGCCGATTGCAAGACGTTTAGTATAGTCTGCGATGGTTTTTTGAACCTTTTGAGACAAGGTTTGTGGAGGATACACGGCCATTGAGTCACCTGAGTGGACACCAGCACGTTCGATATGCTCCATGATACCAGGGATAAGGACATTTTGTCCATCTGAGATAGCATCAACTTCACATTCTTGTCCAACGATATATGAGTCAACAAGAACTGGATGGTCTGGACTTGCCTTAACAGCAGTACGCATATAAGAGCGAAGGTCTTCTTCGTTTTCAACGATTTCCATGGCACGTCCACCCAAAACATATGAAGGACGAACAAGGACTGGGAAGCCAATTTTGCGAGCTGCAAGCACAGCTTCTTCTTCATTGGTTGCTGTTTGTCCAGGTGGCTGTGGAATATCCAAGTCTTTAAGGGCTTGCTCAAAGAGGTCACGATCTTCGGCACGGTCTAGGTCAGCAACCTGTGTCCCAAGGATGGTCACACCTGCTTTTGCTAAGGGCTCAGCAAGGTTGATAGCTGTTTGACCACCAAATTGAACGATAACGCCTTTTGGTTGTTCAAGATCAATGACATTCATGACATCTTCAAATGTCAATGGCTCAAAGTAAAGTTTGTCTGATACAGAGAAGTCTGTTGACACTGTCTCTGGGTTTGAATTCATGATGATGGCTTCGTAACCAGCAGCCTGGATTGCCTTAACAGAGTGTACGGTTGCATAGTCAAACTCCACACCTTGACCGATACGGATTGGACCAGAACCTAGGACTAGTACAGATTCCTTATCAGACTTGATGGATTCGTTTTCCCAACCATAAGTTGAATAGAAGTAAGGAGTTTCTGATTCAAATTCTGCCGCACAGGTATCAACCATCTTGTAAACTGGGACAATCTTGTTTTCCAAACGAAGCTGGCGAACTTGGTCAGCTGTCGTTTTCCATAGTTCAGCAATCTTACGGTCTGAAAATCCATTCAATTTTGCTATTTTCAAAACTTCAAGATCTTGTGGATGTGAGCCCAATTCTTGCTCAATTTCAAAGATATGCAAGAGTTTATCCAGATAGAAGATATCGATTTTTGTAAGCTCAGCAATTTCCTCAGGTGTATAACCACGACGAATGGCTTCTGATACGTAGAAGAGACGGTCATCTTGAGCCTTAACAACCTTTTCAATCAAGGCATCATCTGAAACATCTGCAAGCTCAGGCATTTCATTGTGGTGAACCCCAATTTCAAGTGAGCGACAAGCTTTAAGAAGTGACTCCTCGATGTTACGACCAATGGCCATAACTTCTCCAGTCGCCTTCATCTGAGTACCAAGACGGCGTTCACCCTTTTCAAACTTGTCAAATGGGAAGCGTGGAATTTTGGCAACAACGTAGTCAAGGGCTGGCTCAAACATGGCATAAGTTGAACCTGTAACTGGGTTGATGACCTCATCTAAGGTCAAACCGACTGCAATCTTAGCAGCCAATTTAGCGATTGGATAACCTGTCGCCTTGGAAGCAAGGGCTGACGAACGAGATACACGAGGATTTACTTCGATAACATAGTACTTGAAGCTGTGGGGATCAAGTGCTAGCTGAACATTACATCCACCTTCAATCTTGAGGGCACGAATAATGCTCAAGCTTGCATCACGAAGCATTTGATTTTCATAATCTGACATAGTTTGCGCTGGGGCAAATACGATGGAATCCCCTGTATGAATCCCGACTGGGTCAAAGTTTTCCATGTTACATACAACAAGGGCATTGTCAGCCGAGTCACGCATGACTTCGTATTCGATTTCCTTAAAACCAGCAATCGAACGCTCAATCAAACATTGGGTAACAGGTGACAACTTCAACCCATTTTCAGCGATTTCACGCAATTCTTCCTCATTGGCACACATACCACCACCAGTACCACCTAGGGTAAAGGCTGGACGGACGATCACTGGGTAGCCAATTGTCGCTGCAAAGGCAACTGCTTCCTCTACTGTGTTTACAATTTCTGATTCTGGAATCGGTTGATTCAATTCTTCCATCAATTGTTTAAAGAGATCGCGGTCTTCAGCTTGGTCGATGGCAGACAATTTAGTCCCGAGAAGTTCTACTCCCAATTCATCAAGAATGCCATTTTTAGACAATTCCATGGCCATGTTAAGCCCTGTTTGCCCACCAAGTGTTGGAAGCAAGGCATCTGGACGTTCTTTACGGAGAATACGAGTCACAAACTCAAGTGTAATCGGTTCGATATAAACCTTGTCTGCAATTTCCTTATCAGTCATGATAGTTGCAGGGTTTGAGTTTACTAAGACAACCTCATACCCTTCCTCTTTCAAAGACAAGCAAGCCTGAGTCCCAGCATAGTCAAACTCAGCAGCCTGACCAATAATAATCGGACCAGAACCAATCACCATAATTTTTTGAATATCAGTACGTTTAGGCATTTATAAGATATTAAGGGCGTCAAGCGGACAAAGCTAAAATAGGAGTTATGACGAAGAACTGTCAGTTCTAGGAATAACTATCTTTTTAGCACCGTCCGTAGCCCGTATTCAGTTCAGCAAATACGGCTCACCCTTCTCCTTTCTATTCGTCGCCTCACAGGGCGACATTAAATAAATTCTCCGACGATTTTTTAGAGAAACGATATCTTTCGATAAAAAATCTAGTGCAGGGAGTTTTTAGTTCGCCTGATAGCGACTAAAAGAAACGACCTGCCTTTCTATTCGGCAACTCTCGGGTTGCCATTAAATAAATTCTCCGACGATTTCACACTCGTCTTTAGTTTGTTTGTTTGAAGGCTTCCATCAGCTCGATGAACTCGTCAAATAGATAACTTGCATCGTGCGGACCTGGTGCAGCATCTGGGTGGAATTGCACAGAGAAACCTGGTTGGTATCTGTGACGTACACCTTCAACTGACTTGTCATTGATTTCTTCATGAGTAATCATCAAATGGTCTGGAAAATCTTCACGGCTCACTGCATATCCATGGTTTTGACTCGTGAAGTCCACGCGCCCTGTCGCAATTTCGCGTACAGCGTGGTTAAATCCACGGTGACCAAACTTCATCTTATAGGTCTTGGCACCATTTGCCATTGCAAAGAGCTGGTGCCCCATACAAATACCAAAGATTGGAATTTTCCCGAGGATACCACGAATCATTTCGAGTGCTTCTGGTACATCTTCTGGATTTCCCGGTCCATTTGACAACATAACTCCGTCTGGATTTAGGTGGAGGATTTCCTCTGCTGTTGTAGTATAAGGAACGACCGTTACATTACAATCTCTCTTAGACAACTCTCTTAAGATTGAATGCTTAAGACCAAAGTCTACAAGTACTACGCTCAAACCTACTCCTGGAGCTGGGTAAGCAGTTTTTGTAGAAACCTGTTTGATATTGTCAATTGGTAGAACAGTTGCTTGAAGCTGATCTGTGATGTGATCGATACTATCTCCCACATGTGTCAGAGTCGCTCTCATAGTCCCATGTTTGCGAATGATTTTTGTCAAAGCACGTGTATCAATACCTGAAATACCAGGGATTTTCTTAGACTTCAAAAATTCATCCAGTGTCATCTGGTTACGCCAGTTGCTGGCTCTACGAGCTTCTTCAAATACTACTACACCTTTACAAGTTGGACTGATAGACTCGTAGTCATCACGGTTAATCCCATAGTTCCCAACCAAGGGATAGGTAAAGGTTAGGATTTGCCCATTGTAGGACTGATCCGTAATGGATTCTTGGTAGCCAGTCATCCCGGTATTAAAGACAATTTCACCAGTTACATCGATATCAGCCCCAAAGGCTTTTCCTTCAAAAATTGTTCCATCTTCTAAAACTAGAAGTCGTTTAGTCATAAATTCACCTCTCGTGGACGCTCGCTGGCGTCTTTTAACGTTTTGTGTTCTATTTTGCGTTTCTATAAGTCAATACAGATTCTAAAATTGCCATTCTGACAAAGACACCATTGGTCATTTGTTGGACAATGCGTGATTTTGGTGCTTCAACAAGATGATCGGCAATTTCCACATCCCGATTCACAGGAGCCGGATGCATAATGATTGCTTCTTCTTTTAAGCGATTATAGCGTTCTTGGTTCAAGCCATGTTGAGCATGATACTCTTCTTTTAAGAAGACTGCTCCACTTTCGTGGCGTTCATGTTGAACTCGAAGCAACATCAGAACATCTACCTGGTCAACAATCTCGTCAATAGTTACAAACTGACCATAATCTGCAAACTCTTGACTTCTCCATTCCTCAGGCCCAGCAAAGTAGAGTTCTGCTCCTAAGCGTTTTAAGATTTGCATATTGGATTTAGCCACACGCGAATGGTCAAGGTCACCAGCAATGGCTACCTTGAGTCCCTCAAAGTGTCCAAATTCTTCATAAATCGTCATTAAATCAAGCAAGCTTTGACTTGGGTGTTGACCCGAACCATCCCCACCATTAATAATCGAAGTCGTAATCGTCGGACTATCGATCAACTCTCTGTAGTAATCTACCTCTGGATGTCGGATGACACAGACATCTACTCCCAAGGCTGACAAAGTCAAAATTGTATCGTAGAGTGTTTCACCCTTGTTGACTGAACTTGTTTTCACATCGAAGTCCAGTAGCTGAAGGCCCAGTTTAATCTCTGCTACTTCAAAAGATTTGTGGGTACGAGTCGAACTCTCAAAGAAGAGATTAGAGACGATGTATTGGTCCTCGTAAGACACTTTTGCTCCATTTTTAAACTCAATTCCTCGTTTAATCAATTTCATAACCTGATCTACAGTGAGATCTTCCATGGATACCACATGTTTCAATGCTTGTTGATTTTCTGACATGGCTACTCCTTTAGCTATTAAGCTTCTTCAGTAATCAAAACTCTATCTTGACCATCAAGTTCTGTCATCTCAACGATGATTTCTTCAGAACGACTAGTTGGAATATTTTTCCCAACGTAGTCTGGACGAATTGGCAATTCTCTATGTCCACGGTCAACCAGAACAGCTAAACTCACACGAGAAGGACGACCATGGCCGACAATGTTATCAATAGCAGCTCGGATTGTACGACCTGTATAAAGTACGTCATCCACCAAAATGACTTCGCGGTCTGTCACATCAACAGAAATTAAGGAAGTATCTTCACCACTTTTGACATCGTCACGGTAAGGTTTTGTGTCTAATTCTACAACGGGAACAGAGATATTTTCCAGTTGTTCCAAACGCTCTTGGATACGGTGAGCAATGAAGACACCACGTGTTTTTATCCCAGCCAATACAATCTTGTTTAAATCTTTATTTCGCTCGATAATCTCGTAGGTAATCCGAGTAATCGCTCGCTTGACGGTTAATTCGTCTACAACTTCTTTTGTCTTCATGACAAACCTCCAAAAAGAAAAGTCTCCTTAAACAAGGAGACTTGAGAATGTATCATTAAGCGAGCCATACTGGAAACAGCATAGACTTACCCTTCTACTTTATCGAGCTCCTTGCCTGCCTCACGGGACAGGTTTAAAGGAATATTTTATTGTCATTACTATATCACAAAGCCTAGTTCAAAGCAAGTAAAAACATTCAATGCTAAGCCTTATAATGAACTAAAATCGTATAACTGTGGATAGTGATCACATTCTGGATTTTTCGGATGACAAATAGCACGACCAAAGTAAATCATGGCCTGATGGGCTGCCAACCATTCTTCTGGTGGCAATACATCCATGACACGTTTTTCGACCTCAAGGGGTGTAGCTGATTTTTTTACAATATCGTGGTGTTTACAGATTCGCTCTACGTGAGTATCAACTGCAAAGGCCGGAATACCGAAGCCTACGCTCAAAACTACGTTGGCTGTTTTACGACCAACTCCTGCTAAACTCTCTAATTCTTCCCTAGTCCGAGGGACTTGACCATCAAAATCATCCAGTAGTTGCTGGGCACACTTCTTAAGGAACTTAGCTTTATTTCGATAAAGGCCAAGACGAGAAATATACGAGGCAATCTCACTCTCACTTGCATCTGCCATAGCTTGCGGGGTTGGAAAGGCCGCAAAAAGTCCTGGTGTAGCCTTGTTGACTGCCGCATCTGTCGTCTGAGCTGACAGCATAACAGCAACCAGAAGTTCAAAATGATTGCGAAAGTCTAGACTTGGTTTTGCATCTGGAAAAAGAGCGATGATTCCCTCAATGACATGACGGGCACGTTTCTTGGATAAAACCATCTATTCGTCTCCGTCAAACAGTCCTTGTAAACCTGCAAAAGGACTATTTTCTTCTTTCTTGACTGCCTGTTGAGCTTGATACTCTTCCTCAGACATGATTTGCCAGTCATTTCCAGAAACAAATCCCTGACCAGCTTCTTCCTCAGCTGTTAAGACCTTGATTGGAATATTGAGCAAGATATTGTCTGAAACACTTTCAGCCAGGTCAATTTCCCCATTTTCGATAGGCAAGACCAAATCATCATCTAGAACTTCTTGGTCCAGTTGATTGGTAGCACCTTCCATAAAGACTTCTGTTACTGGATAAGACTCTTTCAATTCTACCGGTTCCATGCTACGACTAGAAGCTAAAACGATTGTATAAGACAATTGATAGTCTAGGAAAAACATAAGGTCTTCGTACTGAACTTTTCCAATAGCGACAATATCTTTTACATCTAAAATTTCTTGATTACGGGCACGCAAGTCAGCTGCTAAGTCTAAAGTTTGCTCAAAGTGCAAACCTTCAGGCTGCTTACGAATTTCTTGAATATTTAATTTCATACTTCCTCCATAAAGATTTACTATCTTGATTATACCATGAAAATGCTAGAAGTAAGCCTTCCAAACTTTGAATTTAAAAGTCAGAGTTTTCCATTCCAAATGTCGGTGTTCTTCTATAATAGAAACAAAATTGGTAGATAGAAAATTTAAAAATAATTCGGAGAACTAGTAGGAATATGAACTTCCTAACTCTACTTTTAGCTATAAATAATTGAATTCCGATATTCAAAAGACTATAAAAAAGACAGGAATGATAAAGTAGAAAGGAGTATACTGTAACCAGCTCGGCAGTAAGGATAACAGTCACCCTTATACAGTGTGTCTTATACCCCTAGTTCCCTATCTAGCGAAAGGATTGTGTGGCATGAATAATAGTTTGGTCGATGGCACAACTTTCCTTATTTTCCTAATACTCCTTACCATTTCATTTTGGTTCAGCATCTGGAAATTAGAAAAACTGATTGCTGATTGACAATCGAAATTCAAATCCTTAAAAATCTATTGCTTCTAAGGGGTTAGTTCTGTTATGGATAGAGCTAAATCCTTTTTGTTTTATATGATTGATTTTTTGATATATTTATTATGACAATTTTATTTTTTGTGCTATACTATAGGCATCAATACATGAGCAAAGGAGGACGCTCATATGGAAGACAAAGTTCTTTTAGCTGAAGCCTATCAACTCGTTTCAGAATTAAATCAAGCTATACAAAACTGTAAACAAGGATTGCCTGATGATCTGCGCTTGCAGCAAATTATTGACCAGCTTCTCAATCAACTTAAAAAGGCTGAGAAACTAGATAACTCTATCTTAATTGACCTTGAGAAATTTTACCAACGTACCAGTCTCTTGATTGGACTTGGCACACTTAAATTTAATGAAGAAGCTCGCACTGCTTGGCGAAACTATGACAAGTTCCACTACGATCAAGTTAAGCACGTTTTAACACTCTATGGACCTGTTTTTGGTTTCTAGAAAGATTTGAATTTCTCATTTCTTTTGACAAAGTGTTCCAAAAGGTATAAAATAAACATAATAATTTTCGGAGGTAAGGGAGACATGAACAACTAAGTCTATCAAATAAAGAACCTTTATTTAGTAGATCTTGTTTCTGTCTCTTTTTGTGTGCTCTTTTTTCTGCTGCTTTTTCAGCCCTTTTAAAAGAGAATTTTTTGACATAGACAATTGGCTCTACTAGGTAAAGTAGAGCTTTTTGTTATGTAATATAGACATTCTAGAAAGGGCAACAAAATGATAAAAATCAATCATCTAACCATCACACAAAACAAAGATCTACGAGATCTTGTATCTGACCTAACCATGACTATCCAAGACGGAGAAAAGGTCGCTATTATCGGCGAAGAAGGAAATGGAAAATCAACCTTACTTAAAACTTTAATGGGAGAAAGATTAGAGGATTTCACTATCAGGGGCGACATTCAATCTGACCTTCAGTCCTTGGCCTACATTCCCCAACATCTCCCTGAAGAATTGAAGAAAAAATCTCTACAGGACTACTTCTTTTTAGAGTCTGCTGATTTGGACTTCAGCATTCTCTATCGCTTGGCTGAGGAATTGCATTTTGATAGCGACCGTTTTGCTAGCAACCAAGAAATTGGGAGTCTCTCGGGGGGCGAAGCTTTGAAAATTCAGCTCATCCATGAGTTAGCAAAACCTTTTGAGATTCTATTTTTAGATGAACCTTCAAATGACCTAGACCTTGAGACGGTTGATTGGCTAAAAGGTCAGATTCAAAAGACCAGGCAAACTGTTATTTTCATTTCCCATGATGAAGACTTCCTCTCTCAAACGGCAGATACTATTGTCCACTTGCGACTGGTCAAGCATCGAAAGGAAGCTGAAACCCTAGTCGAGCATTTAGACTATGATCGCTATAGCGAGCAGAGAAAGGCTAATTTTGCCAGACAAAGTCAGCAAGCTGCTAACGACCAGAGAGCCTATGACAAAACCATGGAGAAGCATCGTCGCGTCAAGCAAAATGTAGAAACTGCACTTCGAGCTACCAAAGACAGTACTGCCGGTCGCCTATTGGCTAAAAAGATGAAAAATGTTCTCTCTCAAGAAAAACGCTACGAAAAAGCAGCTCAGTCCCTGACCCAAAAGCCACTTGAAGAGGAACACATCCAACTCTTCTTTTCAGATATAGAGCCATTAGCAGCTTCTAAAGTCTTACTTCGACTGGAAAATGAAAATTTGTCCATTGGTGAGCGTGTTTTAGCTCAAGGGCTACAATTAACTGTCCGTGGTCAAGAAAAAATCGGTATCATCGGGCCTAATGGTATTGGAAAATCGACTCTGTTAGGCAAGTTGCAGCAACTACTAAGCGACAAAAGAGAGATTTCGCTTGGATTTATGCCACAAGATTACCAAGAAACATTGAATTTGGATCTATCTCCAGTAGAATTTCTTAGCCAAACTGGACACAAAGAGGAATTACAGAAAATCCAATCTCACTTAGCTAGTCTCAACTTCAGCTATCCAGAGATGCACCACCATATCCGCTCATTATCGGGCGGTCAACAAGGTAAACTCCTTCTTTTGAATTTAGTGCTGCGAAAACCAAACTTTCTCCTTCTGGATGAACCCACACGAAATTTTTCTCCAACTTCTCAACCAGAAATCAGAAAACTCTTTGCCAATTATCCCGGTGGTCTGGTTACTGTTTCGCATGATCGACGTTTCTTAAAAGAAGTCTGTACGAATATCTATCGTTTGACAGAACATGGTTTGGAAGTCGTTGATTTACAGGATTTATAAATGTAGAAAATCTCAAAAGAGGCTGGGACAAAAGTCCTGGCCTCTCAATTGTCTTTGGATTATCGAGCAAGACGCAGTGGTTGAGTGGGCTCTACTACGCTGATTTCATCAGCTTTT
>NZ_JUOS01000007.1 GCF_001075875.1 Streptococcus oralis | reverse complement strand
ATCAGCTTTTACAGCCCTACTCAACTGTGCGGAGGTGGGACGACGAAATCGAATTCTAACAAATTACCGATTTCTGTCCCACTCTCTATGACTTGGATGCTATGACATCATTTTATTCGTCATCTTTTTTCTTTCCCATTGCAAACATACCAAGAAGTGCTCCTACAACACCAACGGCTGCAAGGCCAGCATTTTCTTTAGTACCTGTCTCTGGGAGCTTGTATAGATGACTTGCAGGTGCTTGGTAGGTCTTATCTTGTGACATAGCAAGAGCTACAAGAGACTGCTCATCTGCGTATTCTGGAATTTCATGGATTGCTCCTTCTGCCCCATTGACACCACCTGTGAATTCTGGACCTACTTCCTGAACAGTTGCTGCTTCACCATTCACTCCACCAGTAAACTCTGGGACTTCATGAACAGCTGCTTCTACACCATTCACCCCACCAGTATATTCTGGAACTTCATGAACAGCTGCTTCTGCTCCATTGACACCACCTGTGAATTCTGGGACTTCTACTACTGGTGCTGGAATCTTGTCTGCTTCTGTTGTAGCTTCAGTATACTCTGGAACTTCATGAACAGCTGCTTCGACACCATTTACGCCACCTGTGAATTCTGGGACTTCTACTACTGGTGCTGCTTCATCACCTGCTGTGCCAATAGCTTCAGTGTACTCTGGGACTTCATGAACAGCTGCTTCGACACCATTTACGCCACCAGTAAATTCTGGGACTTCTACTACTGGTGCTGGTTCGTCACCCTTACTTGTAGTTGGAGCTGGTTTCTCTGGTTCTTCCGGAAGTTCTTGGTGGAAGGTCGTCATTTCGTAGAACTCTGGTTTGCCACCTTCCCAAACAACTTTGACATCCAACAATGGCGCTTTTTCTCTCACTGCAAATGTTTGGAAGCTTGAGGTAATTTCACCTAGTTCTGACCAAGCATCTGCTTTATCTTCTTTCAGAGTACGAGCAAGCACACGAGCTTTCACTCCTTGAGGAAGACTTGAAACAAGTCGGATATGGTTAGCGTCTGTTGGTTCTGACAAGTGGTAAACAAGCTCACCTTGTTCTTTCTCAGCCTTATAGCTTGTCAAGACTTTGCCATCTACGAGGTTCGTATAAAGGTTGCCTTGGCTTTCACCGCTGTTTCCTTCTACAGTTGGGTCATTGATTGGTTTCACGAATTCACCATCATTGATCACCAACTCAGTGAAGCCTACAAAACGAGCATCATAGTCTGCTGTAAATAGAACGCGGAGATAGTTGGCTTTAACTGGGCTTGAAAGTTCACCCTCGATATAGCGATTTCCTGGCATCTTAGAATCATGTGTCCATCCATCTGTCAAGGAATCATCACGTGTTTCATTAGCAAGGCCGTCACCAACTGTCACAACATCTGTCCAAGTCTTGCCATCTTGACTGACTTGAATCTTACCATCACGGAGATAGTTTTGAGTGCCGTCTTGGATGTAAGCTCTAATCTTCTTAATATCACGTTCGCTACCAAGTTTCAAGGTAATATGACCATCTTTACGAGCATAGTCAGAAAACTCTACGAAGTTATTGTAGACACCATCAAATAATTGATCCAAGTTCTTGATCTTACGAACGTCGTTTCTACCGTATGTTGGGTGGATTCCCATTGATGTAGAATCAAGTGTGGTTGGCTGAACTTCTTTTGTCTGAACAAGTAGAGATGTTGCTGTCACTGCTTGTTCTTGGTCAGTCTTATTAATCAAACGAACATAACGTACCAAGGACTTATCAGTCACTTGATCAGCTGGATACCATTCTTGAGCATTTGGAGAGTATTCCAAGTTGAGAGATGGATTTTCTGTACCAAGTGCTTGAATGCTTTCAGCTTGGTGCAGACGATCAAGTTTCATACCCAAGTAGCTATTAGCTGGAAGCTTAGTTCCGCTTGGAATTTGAAGGTCATAACGGCCTAGGCTGTCATAAACTGGAGTTGACTTCAAGCTCTCAACGTTTGTATCAGTCAATTCGCTATTGCCTGCACGTGTTTCAACTGAGAAGTCAGCGATACGCCACCATAGGTTGATGTTCTTAGTATTGCGAACACGAACGTAGCGAGCTGAAATTGGAGTTTCGATTTCTTTTGTTTGTTCACCAGTCAAGCGATCCAACTCTTGCCATGAGCTACCATCTGCAGAATATTCAAGAACACCTTCTGCCAATTTATCTCCTGATCCTTGAACCAAACGAACCTTGGTCACAGGTTTAACTTCACCCAAGTCAAGTTGTACCCAACCATTGACTGGAGTTGTGTCTGTTCTATCAGCATTTGCAAGCATGGCTTCAGTATTATCACGTCCGTCTGTAATCTGACCAACTGTTGTGTTGTACTTGTAAATAAGATTTGGACTGATAGTCACAGTAGCTGACTGTTTAGCACGAGTAACTTCCACAGGACGGTTCACAGCAATTTCTCTTACGGCAAACCAAGTATTTCCACGATCTGAAGTCGCAATCATACGAACAGCTTTGGCGTTGATGTTGAGGTTTTCAAACTTAAGCAGAGGTTCATTACCAGTGTAGCTTGGTTCTGAAAGGGTTACCCACTCATCATTTTCATTGAGATACTCAACCTTAGCGTTGTTGAAGGTATCACGAGGATTTGCTTGAGTTCCCATTGCAAAGGTCAAGTTTTGAACTGGAACAGCCTTATTAAATTTCAAACCAATGTAGTCACCAGTTTGAATGCTGTTTGGTGATTTGATCAAAGCATGTGTTCCCAAATCACCATCAGTCACTTCAGCAAGTCCACCTTCGACACCTGTACGGTTTGTGATAAAGCTACTAAGGACTTGGTCAGGATGCAAGGCTTTTTGAACTTCTGTTGCAAGGATTTCACGAAGTCCAAGCAAGAATGGACGGATATGTTGAACACCCAACTCAGCTCTTTCATCATGGTCTACATAATGGAAGGTATAAGTTTGAGACTGTTCATAAAGTTTTAATCCCTTATAGTAACTATCCCAAAGTTTTGCAGAATCGTTCTTTTCAATAGCTTCTGTACCATCAAGAAGAGCACTCAAGGCGTCCATTTGGTCAATAGTATTATCCAACCAGTAGTGGATTTGAGCACGCATCTTTTCATCACCAGATGCTTTATAAAGTTGAGCTGCTGCTTTTAGTTTTGCAAATTCTGCACGCAAGTCTTCACGCTCTGCACCAACATCTTGACCAGCTTTCAACTTAGACATGAAAGTCGCCAATTTCGGTGCAAGTTCAACAGATTCTTCCAATTTCACGACACGACCATCCATGTTTTGGTTGATCATATGTTTACCAAGTTCACGGAAGGCAACAGATGTTTCACTGTCAGTAAATTTACCTGTTTCAACAAAGTTGAAGGCGATGTCATTTACTTTCTTAGCTTCTTCTTCAGACTTCCATTGTTTCCATGCATATTGAGCTGCAGAGAAGAGGGCAATCTTAGAAGGCTCAGATTGTTGCATTGGATTCAACATGATACCTGAAAGAAGGCTTGGGTCCACATTTGGATGAAGGAATTTCTCACCGCCACCCAAAATCAAGTGTTGTTTAGAGTTATCTGTAACAGGCCAGTTAATCCATAGAGAAACTGGGCGGTAGGTCTTACCTCCTGCAGACAGATTATTCTTAAGGTTTGAAAGGAAGCTTTCAGAAACTTCACCCCAAATCTTACCACCAGTAAGGGTCATAGAAGTTGAAGTTGGAAGATTTTCGTTTAGAGATTTCAACTCATCTTCACGACCATTCCCCCAATACTGACCTGGGACAAAAATCATTTCCTTACGAAGGCCAACATAAGTTGCTTGTTTTTCAGTCAACCAATCTGTCATGTCCTTCATCAAGCGGTTGTAGCTATTGTAGCCACCAACTGGACTTGGAGCATCATCGGCCAAAATACCGAACTCACGAACGCCGACATCCATCAACTGAGTGAATTTAGCCTTAATAGTTTCAAGGTCTTTTTGGTAGTCAGTGTCATTACCAAAACGAATACGGTTGTTCATGAATGGGTGGATGGTCCAAACATAGCGAGTCTTGTTTTGGTTTCCGACACGAGCCAACTCACGAATTTCAGCTAATTTTTCTTCTGGATAAAGTTCACGCCATTTCTTGTTGTGGTATGGATCGTCTTTTGGAGCAAAGAAGTATTGAGTCAACTTCAAGTCACCACCAAAGCGCATCAATTCAGCACGATCAGCATTGCTCCATGGATTTCCATAGTAACCTTCGATAAAACCACGATTCTTAATTTCAGCGTAGTCTTCAACTGTTACATTACGCAAGACTGGAGCTTCGCTTTCATTAAGCATGTGTTTGAGAGTCGTCAAACCATAGAAGACAGCATCTGTATCCTTACCGACGATAGAGATTGTATTGTTCTTGATTGACAGGGCATAGGCATCAATCTTATCAAAGAGTCCTTGAGAAATTCCAGACACTTCTTTTTCGGCCTGTGAATTTTGACCATGAACACCAAGGTAGATGTTGGTAGCACCTGCCACTGCTGTTTGACTGCTTGTGTAAGAAATTTGATGATCTTGTAGGACACTCTTCAAGCGGTTACGAGTATAGATATCTAATTGATCGCCCATGACAAGATTGACTTGTTTATGGAGTTTCGTAACACCTTCATCGTAAGTTACTTTTTGTGGTGTTGGGAAGACCTTGTACTCTTTCTTGAGATAATCTTGACTTTGGGCTGCTGCAGCAACTGCCTCGTCGCTTGTAGGTTTCGTAGCTACAAAGCTATCAGCAAGTTCAGTTGTCCCATCACCCATTTCCTCAACTTTAGGCTTTTCTGGAGTTTCAGGTTTTTCTGGTGTCACAGGTTTTTCTGGTGTCACAGGTTTTTCTGGACTAACTGGTTCTTCTACTTTGTTAGTAGAAACTGGTTTCAGAAGTTGAATTTCTGCAGCACTACCAAATCCTGCAGCACCTGCTAGAACTTTAAATTCTACCTTATCGGTTTCAATAGCATCAAAGTTAACTGTTTTCTCTTTGGCATTGTTTTCCCAAGTTCCTGAAGCAACTTTAACCATTTGACCATCTTTTTGAGCATAGATTTCGTAAGATGTCACGACTCCGTTACCACCACCTGGACGTGGAAGATAGGTCAAACCATTGACTGTTTCACTTGCTTTCAAGTTCATTGCAACTGTGAATGGGGCTTGATCTCCAGTCCATTTTGAATGCCAGAAGGTATTTGGATCATTGTCAAAGGCTTTTTCTACTGGACCTTCTGCATTGGTTCCTGGTAATTCTTGACTAGTTGCAGAAAATGTAAAATGATCATTTGGAATCAAACGTGGATTTACGAATGCTTCATTTGACAACTCAGCACTATGCAAGATGCCTTTGAAGCCACCGATTGTTTCAAGTGGTAAGACTAAGCTATTATGAGCCAAACGTGGATTGGCTGGATTTGCAATCCGTTCAACCTTTTCACCGTCCACATAAACTTCTGTTACTTGTGGTTTAGTTACAACAGAAATTTGATAGCGTTTGTTCTTTTCAAGTTTCTTGTTGAATTGGATATGGAATTGTTCAAAAGTATAGGCAAGATAACCATCCTTATCCGCAAGGTAAAGTTGGTTGTTTCCACTTGTTGAGAAGGTTTGTTGGCCATCACCAGTCACTGTCACATCCAATTTCAAGACATGACTTGGTCCAGCATCACCAACTAGGCCTTCGATAGTGCTATCTTTTTCGAACTTCAAACCTGCTTCAGTCTTCTGTACTTTCTTAGCAAGATAATCTTTGACAGTCTCAGGATTAATCTTGAACAAGTCTTCTTCAGATACGGTCTTATCTGGATTAGATTGAGGTGCATAGACACTTGCTGGTTGGATACGGTCTGCATAGGTCTTTGCTGCACGGTCTGAACCCCAGGTGCGTTCTGCAGTAGACTGCATACTCTTGAAGAAACGTTTAAAGATATCGTAAGAAGTAAGTCCAGTTTCATGGAGGTCAATATTATCATTCCAGACTGCATGACCACCACCAAGGATATTTGGATTAGAGGCTTCTAGGCGTGGTCCTCCCCCTGTTGAGAAGTCATTTGGTGTCCAGCGATTGTATTGAGTTTCATAGTTTGCATAATCTCCATATCCACCTTGACTATTGCTTCCACTTGGAACACTATAGGTTGGAATATCTGTGATATTGATAATCTTAGCGCCCTGAGCAATGGCCGCTGCTGGTCGTTGCCAACCAATACTCCAGATATCAACTTCTACATCTTTCCAATCGACCGGCGTAGTTCCTTGTTTGGCAGAGAGCGAACCCCAAATACGCGGTGTTAGGCCTTTGCCTTTGATGTACTGGATCATATCATTGACATAGCGACGATAGCTTTCTGGACTTCCATAGTACTCATCTGTACCGATATGAACAGTAGAAACGCCATGAAGCGGTGCATCTTCACCATCGAGCAATTTATCATAGACTGATTTGACAAAAGCGAGCGTTTCTTCGTACTTGTTATCCAAGTCCAACATAGCTACACGTTCTACATTGTGTTTTCTCGCACTAAGTTGACCCTTGTACATCAAGTCTGGACGGACCTTAACAAATGAAAGGGCGTGACCTGGTGTGTCAATTTCAGGAACAAGGTTGATATGCAAAGCTTTAGCTAACTTGATAATTTCTTGCATCTCTTCCTTGGTGTAATGTTCTTTTGATGTTAATTTTTCACCATTTTCACCGACAACATCAGTTTCTACACGGAAGCCTGTCTTAGCATTTTTAAGAACATAGTCCAGTTCCTCTTGAGGAGTAAGATTTTTCCCTGCTAAATGATCTTTTAAGAAGATATAGTTGTCATTCAAGTGCAACTGCAAGTCGTTCATCTTGTAGTAGGCCATATTGAGCATAATATCTACAAGCGTATCATAAGGGATAAACTTACGACCTGTATCTAGCATAAAGCCACGGTGACTAAAGCTTGGGAAGTCACGGATTTCTCCGTTTTGCAAATCATTTTCACCCATTTGAAGAAGGGTACGTGTAGCATAAAATGCTCCTGCATTGGTTGCAGCTTCTACGGTGATAACTCCATCTTTAACAGTGATACCATAGCCTTCCTTGCCATAGCCCTTGTCTTTAACCTTTTTAAATTCGATCCGTTTTTGAGCTGTTTGATCACCTGTAGCGATTTCTAGCCCACGACTTTCAAGGTCAGTCTGATAGAATTTAGCTTCTTGACCAAATCCAGAATCACCAACTGAAATCACGGTATCAGCTGTAATAGAAGTTTTGCCTTCAGTTCCATACCATTGTTGAACTGCTGGAGCAACTACTGGTTTAGTGCCAACACCTTCGTCTGCATGCAATCCTTTAATAAGGACTTCAAATTCTTTTGTGAAGGTATGAGTATCCTTGACTTGTTGGACCATGACCTTAACAGTTTGATCTGTTAAGGGTTTATAGATTTTGTTATTTAGGTCAACAACACCCTGTTTGTTGCTACCAATTAAGCTTACTTCACCTGGTAATTTAGGCAAGACCAGTGATTTCCCATCTTCAGCAACCGCCAATTCTGTCACTTGGCGAATATCTGTTGGTTTGCTAGCGTCTGGAATGTTTGAGTAAGCTCGAATTTCTTGAATTCCAACATTTTTCCAGTTCATTGTACCTGCTTGATAATCTGTAATTTCAAGTTTAAGGTATTTGGCTTGGATAGCTTCTTTCAAGTCAATTTTTTCATCAAGAAGAGGATTCCCTGTTCTTTGATAGGCCAACTTCCATTCTTTAACTCCTGATCCATTCACATCATCCTGGCCAGCGTAATAGAGGTTCCATGATTTGATATTTGGATCATTTTGTTCACCACGAACGCGGCGGTCCCAATCAATCTCCACATACTTAATCACTGTTGTCTTTTCAAGAGTAAATTCGATTGTTGGTTTCTCAACGTTTTGGTCAGTAGCCCAACGAGTATCAGGTTTCCCATCAATCGCCTTTTCTGCTGTGTATTGTGTGTTGGCTTCATGGTTTGATGCTGTAGCAGAAGCTTTTTCTAAATGATTGACATCTGGAGTTTCGACCAAATCTTTGGCCACTGGCTTTTCAGCAGGTTTAGCTGCTGGAGCTACTTCTTCTTTGGGAGTTTCTGCTGGTTTTGAAGCCACTTCTTCCTTAGGAGCAGGAGTTTCAGTTGGTTTTGGAGTAGTTGTTTCAGCTGCAGTTGCCCCAGTTTCTGACCCTGCAGGTTGTTCATCTACAGTTCCAGCACTTGCTTCTGCTTTTTCAATAGCTGCTGCTATATCTGCTGGCAGTTTATCCAGAGGCTGAGCTTGTGTTACCGTACCTTCTGTCTCTGCAGGTCCTTCTGTTTCAGCAGCCTGAACTGCACCAGCACCAAAAATGCTAGCACCAATCATAACAGAAGCTGCGCCGATTGTAAATTTACGTATACTGTAATGACACCGTTTCTCAAAAAAATGTTTTCCCATTTTTTCCTATTTCCTTTCATACGCTCACAAGGAGTAAGCGCTCTCATTCCCCTTTAGAAAAAGAGAGGACCTAGAGGGTCCTCTCTGGGTTTTCTTTTTCTCCACGACAATGAATGTGGAGTCTAAGCTCTCTTTTAATGAAAACTTTTTTGTATTTTAATCTTCTTTTCTTTTTGCAAGAAATAGAGCAGACATTGCTAGACTGAGGCTGGCAAGGAAGAAGAGAGGCTCTGACTTGCTAGTACCAGTTTCTGGAAGTTTATCCTTCGCTTCTTGTTTAGCTGCTACTTCCTTCATTTCTGGTTTAGCAGTATCAACTGATTTCTGATCAAGTTTTTGTACTGCTGCATCCTGTGGTTTATGATCCAGTTTCTCTGTTGATGGAGTCTGTACTTGACTTCCAGGTTCCTCTGTTAATGGAGTTTGTGGTTTATGTCCTGGCTCTCCTACTGATGGCGTTTGTGGTTTAGAAACTTGTTTATAAACTACTGCAAAATGTCCTAGCTGACTAGTTGTAAACTCAACTGTACCTTGACCATTTGTAAAGCTTACTGCCTCACCTGATGCAGTGTAATGTACTCCAGCTACTTCACCAGAAACTGGAAGTCGAACGAGCACCACACCCTTCGCTTGAACCTCATGCTTATCTTTATCAACTAAATGAAGAGCATAAGCATCAAATTTCACACCTTGTAGACTTTGATCTGTTACTTTTTGAACTTTAAGATTAAGATCTGTAGCCAAATCTCTTGCAAGTCCTGCAACTACAACTCCTGTAGTCTTATCTGATAAGACACGAACACCTTCAGTTGGTTTGTCTACTGTAGGTGCAGCTTGGTCACCTGCTGTTCCGATTGCACCTGTATACTCTGGAACTTCGTGTACAGCGGCTTCAGCTGCATTCACACCTCCAGTAAATTCTGGAACTTCATGGATAGCTACTTCATTTCCTGCGGTTCCTTCAACTTCACTATACTCTGGAACTTCATGAACAGCGGCTTCAGCTGCGTTCACTCCTCCAGTAAACTCTGGAAGGTCATTGATAGCTGCTTCAGCGCCATTTACACCACCTGTAAATTCTGGAAGGTCAACAACTGGCGCTGCTTCGTCACCCTTGCTTGATGTTGGGGTTTCTGGTTTAGGATCTGGAGTTGGCTCTGGATCTGGAGTTGGGGTAGGTGTTTGATCTTTCAATTGATCAAGATAATCTGCAAAGTATTCAATCATTCTATTTGTCAAGAGATGATTGTCTGTTGCAAATTTCATGCTGGCAACAACACTTGCTACTTCCTCTTGATTGCTCTTATCAGTCAATTTTTGAGCTTTAGCCAAGGCCGCTTCATAGGCTGCTGTATCAAGACCTGCTTCAGCAACTTGAGGACGAGCAAAGATCAATTCTGCAGCTGATTGATATTGGTTTTCTGTATCACCGTAGGTTCTTGTTCCAGTTAGAACAATCTTTTTAGCCTTGATAGTCTTACCAAAGTCAATATCTTTTGGTTTATTATTGTTAGCCCAATTGGTTGCATTGAAGGTATGCTCCTTACCTGTTTCATCCGTTACTACAAGAGTAACATCTCTCAAGTTACCATTTGAACCTGAACCACGTGGAACATAACGGAAGCCTGTGATTTCAGTTGGTTCCTTCAAGACCATGGTTGCTGGTTTGCCAACATCTCCTCCGCTCCATGATGTATGCCATAGACTTGACACGTTGCCATCAAAGGCATTTTCAAGACCTTCACCAGCCTGAGCAGGAGCCGAAAGACTTGCAAAGTCATCTGCTACAAGAGCTGTTTTCTTCATCACTAAAGCGTCTTTAAGAGCATTGACCTTAGCAATTTCAGACTTAGCTTCTTCTACACTGATGTCATCGTCTGCTTGGCTGAGGTTGAAGACTGCTTCTTTCAAAGCATCCATTGTTTCTTTGGTGTAGTTAGTCATGGCTACAGTTGGAAGATAGTTCTTGACAGCATTTTCTGTCATCATCTTACCAGTCAAGACAATTTCTTCGATTTGAAGTTTGTCCATGATGAAGTCATTGTAACCACGGAAGTTAGCATTACCACCAGAATCTCCACGTGTGTTGCTTGCATTGCCTGTAGAGTAGATACCTACCCATGTATCGCCAGTTTCAGCACCTGTCACTAGGAAGGTTGCACGTTTCGCTTTCTTAGAATCTGTCCAAGTATTTGGCAATTCATGCACTTCCATATTGCTCGTTTGACCAGATTGGAATTCTCCCTTACCGACTACAAAGGCATAAGTGTTGTCAGAACCAGCTTCATAGTCAAATGTAATACGGTAGGTCTTGCCAGCTTCAAAGCGGAAGTTTTGTGGAATTGTTTGGTAAACCAAGTTTCGACGACTTACGAGACCATTTGTCTTGAGTGACCAATTTCCTTCGATAACGTCATCAACTTTCTTGCCATTCCAATCACGTTGTGTGTATGGACCATGTTTTTCAGACAAGTGAGTACGGTTGTCTTCAACACCTTCGATACCACCGATGACAAATGGGAAGATACCTTGGCCGACATTTTCAAAGTCTTGTTTGAAGACACCTGTTGCCGTATCATGACCGTCACCGTACATATTGGATTCATTTTCAAAAGTACGGATTTCATCGAAGTAAGTTGCCTCATCTCCTGCTTCACGACTCAAGGTCAAGGTTACATTTGATACATCTGAACCTGTTGTAAAGAAAGCATACATGTTTTGGAAATAACTTGTGTTACCAACCGTTGCATTGCTTCGACGAGTATTGTGAGCATAGGCTTTTACATAGTTGAGGGCGAGTGACTTGTTGGTGTAGTTGGTTACTTCTTTTTCACCAGTATTAACAGTAATACTTGCTTTAGCATTACTACGGTTGTCTACACCGACATAGACTGCATATTTAGTATTTGGCTTCAAGCCAGTCAATTTTTGAGTGAGACTAACTTTTTCTTTATTGCCTTGGATGCGGAGCATTTGGTTTGCACCTTGAGACTTCACGATTTCAGCCTTAGAAGCATCTCCAGAAATCTTCCAATGATCCAAAGATTCACTGTTAAATCCTTGGTCATAGATATGCATTCCTTCACTCCATGACATTTCAGGATTTGTCTGTTTAGAACGATAAAGAACATATGGTTGATTTGCTAGTAGGTCAAGGGTAATCTTACCATCTTTCACGGCAACTTCTTTTTCCTCAGTTTTACCTTGGTCAGTTAGTTTATAAAGGTAAACCTTACCATTTGCCCAGTCGCTAGGAAGTGTCCAAGTTGTTGCACCTGCTTCAGTATTGAAGTAGTACATTTTTTCCTTGTCACTCTCAAGCTTATTACCATTTGCATCCCAGTTCCAAGGCGTCAAGTAGGCTGAACCATCTTGAATCACACGATCGTTAAGCGTAACAATTCGTTCACGGTATTGTGGACTGTTGACATCATTGGATTTACGAGTTACAACAACCTTGTTATTTGCAGCATCGACCAACTCGACTTTCATTTCTGGAGTCCATTTATAGGTACTACCATTGTCAGACATGGTTACTGGTTTGCCATCTTCCCATTTGCTGACTGTGAAGTGTTGGAAGTACTTAGTCATAACATCATGAGCAAACAAGTTTGTTACATAACCGTTATAGTCACTTCGTCCTTGCCATCCTTCAAAGTCCTTCATGCTATAACCGCCTAGAAGTGGGTAGTCAGCTGCACCACCATAACTTCTGTAGTCACCAACCCAAGAATCTTTTTGGTGGTTACGGATAAAGCGAGTGATGGCACTGTTAATACCTTTATTTGTATAGCCACCGTAGGTCAAGTCAGCTGCCCAGTGTTGGAAGGTAGAATCATATTCACCACCATGACCCCACTCAATAGCAAAACGCCAACCTTGTTTGTTAATCTCTTTCGCAATAACGTGAGTTGCCCAGGCACCGTTGTCACCTGATTGACCGTTCCCCCATACGTCGACATAGATGAAGTCTAGACCTTCACCCAATTCTTTCTTCAACTCTTCCCAACGAGCTAGACGCCCATGAGCGAGGTCATAACCAGCATCAATGTTGATACCTTGGTCAAGCCAGTTCCAACCGTAGCTGTAGCTACCATCTGCATTTTTACGAAGAATATCTTCATTAAAGTATTTAGACTCTGGATAGGTTTCTGAAGCGTTGACGTGGATACCGAGATGGGCACCATATTTCTTAGCTTTCTCAATAAGAGTCTTAAAGTCTTCAACACCACCGATACGTTTACCGATATCCGCGTAGTTCAAGTGACCAGAGTCATGTCCTTCACTTCCGTATCCCTTAAGAAGTACACCTTGACCAAGACCATCGGTGTGGAGGTTGATCTTCTTGATACCATCCAAGGTCATGAGGAATGGGTTTTGCGCTTGTGAACCAAAGTTCATAGCGATACGGTAAGCTGTAATGTCTTTAACTTTTTCCCAACCTTGAGGGTTGTTCATGATACTACGGTAAGCGATGGCACCATCTTGCCAGTCAACCTTATGGTCAGCATTGGCATCTTCAGTGATGACAACTTTTGCACTTGGAAGTTCTTGAGTGTATGCTGGGAAGACAACTCCATTGTGGGCTTTTTCCCATTGCCATTCAGAGCTATGAATTTCCACGTAGTTAGCATTGCCAATCGTATTCTTATAAGCTGTCAAACGTGTCCAGTCGTAAGAACCACCACCGTAGCTATTTTGTGAGTTACTCCATACACCAGCAGCGAGTTTATCTGTTGAAACAAATCCATACATATAGCCTTTGGCTAATTCTTTCATTGGATTTGTTACTTCGATATGGTCATCACCACTGACGTGAGTGTTGTTTGACATGGTTGCCCCATCAAACTTGGCTCCTGCTTGGTCGCTAGAAACAGATACCAAGGCATTTCCTAGGAAGCTGATGGAAGAAAGTAATTTACGTTCGTCATCAATCTTTTGTCCTGGTGTCACTTGGTTATGGTTGACAATCTTAGTCACATCAAAGTGAAGTTGGTTGTCCACTACTTGCAAACGAACGGTCATATCTGCATTGATGAGGTTTTCCTCATCACGGAGTTTCATTTCATACTCGGCAGTCGTTGCGTTGACCTTTTTATAGGTAACTTCAGGAGTCACAGCATGCTTGTTAATCACCACTTGATTAATTGGTTGCACTTGACCTGGAAGTTTGTTGCCATTAAGGACATATTCTTTAATACGTGGGAAGGCTTGGTCAATGACTGCTTTCAATACTGTAGATTCGATCGTGTCGTACTTGACATTGCTATCATCTACTGTGTCGCCCTTTTCTTTTTCAGCGGCTTCTTGATCGTTTTTCACACCTTCTTGGTCATCAGTTTTGACATTGACAATTGTTCGTTCGCTACTGTTATAGGTTCCAGCTTTAAGAACAATTTTCTTCTCATCTTTGAGTTTGTCATTTACTGCAGATGGCAAGGTCACTGTGTCAAAGAGTTTGACATCATTGTTAGTTGCATTGAGCTGTCCATCTGATTTAAGGCTAATCGTCAAGTGATTCTCAGAACCATTTACTGGAGCTGCAACACGTCCACCTTGGTACCAAAGTCCACTTCCATTTGACTTGTATTCCCAGAACCATCCGCCTTGGTCATAACCTACAAAAACGTTGTTATCGGTATCTTTAAATTTCATAAAGACACCAAAGCGAGATTTACCTGTTTCAGATTCTTCTTTAAAGGTCAAATCAACTGTGGCATTTCCATTAGCATCGACTGTCAAACCATCTTTTTCAAACAAGGCTGGTTTCTTACCATTGTCATTTTGAGCAGTTGAAGCTAGTTGGTTGTAACGAACTCCATTTTCTTCACGGATTGTTACTGTTCCCTGTTGGTCTTTATTTTCAACCGTTTTCCATTCTGGAGTAACTTCTTTTGATTCAGTCGGTTTATTCTCAGCTGGCTTATTTTCTGCTGGTTTGTTTTCTGCTGGTTTGTTTTCTGCTGGTTTATTTTCTGCTGGTTTATTTTCTGCTGGTTTATTTTCTGCTGGTGTTTCTTCTTTTGGCTTATCTTCCTTAGGTTTATCCTCTTTTGGTTTTTCTTCCTTGTCCTCAACTTGTTTATCGAGAGCATCTAGACCAGCTGGTTTCGTTGTTTCAATACCCTTGATGTAGTTTTGAATCCACTCTAGCTGAGCAGGTGAGAAGAGAATACCTCCACTACGTTTACCAGATACACCATTTTGGTGGATACCAATCAATTTCCCATTTTCATCGAAAATACCGCCACCACTAGCACCTGGTTCACTTCCTTGATAGCTAATTCCACGAACACCTTCTCCGTGATTATTAATATCCTCAACAGTTGTATTCAAAATCGGATCAAGTTCGCCTTTTGGATAGCCAAATACATGAACCTTATCTCCTACCTTAGTTGTAGCAGGCTTGTCAGTCACTTCAACTGGTGCATTTGCAAGAGGTGTACGAAGCTTAACGATTGCCAAGTCATTTTTATATCCTTTGAGGAATCCTTCACGATCCCAGTGTTTTACATCATTTTTACTGAATTTGACGTCTGGTGCCCCTTGGTAAGAAATTGTATAAACATCGTCATCACTTTCAACATTATCAGCTACCTTACGATTATTGCCATCTGGAACATCCTTGATAAAGTTATGAGAAACAGACAAAACGAGATTTTCTCCGATAACGATACCACTACCGAGCCCAGCAGAGCTTTTAATTTCGACAGTCGCACCGTAGTTTAATTCTCCATTTTTTGTTTTAGCTACTTCTTCTGGAACTAAGCTTTTATCTTCTTTTTCTAGTTCTTCTTTTGAGGCAGTGCGGCCATTTCCTTCAGCCTTATCAAGTTTTCCACGTAGTTCTTCAGGAAGAGTATCTGAAGCTGCTGAGCTTGTTGCAGTTGCAGTTTCTTTTTCTTTTGCCAGCAATTCTTCTTCAGTCTTTGGTCCTTCAGTTACTTCAGGAGAACCCTGATCTTCACCAGGTTTTGGTGCTTCAAAGTCATGCCCATCATCCTCTTTAGCATTGGCAAGAGCTGCCGCCAAATCAGCTGGCATATTCGCTGTTGAACCTGTTTGTGCAGAATCTGCGAGAACAGTGCTAGTTCCAAAGAAAGCTGCACCAATCATAACAGAAGCAACCCCTAATGAAAATTTCCGAATACTATATTTGCAACGTTTTTCAAATAATCCTTTATCCATCGGTTTTTTTGTTCCTTTCAGTTTACCAGGTAAGCGTTTGCATTTTAT
>NZ_JUOS01000131.1 GCF_001075875.1 Streptococcus oralis | reverse complement strand
TCCTGCACAAGCAAGTATTGAAGAAAGTCAGTATGCTCTTGCCAATTATTTTATGAAATCACCTTTGGGGATTTGGGCTATTTGTGATAAAAAAGAGCAAAGAATGATTGGAGCTATCAAGTTTGAAAAGCTTGATGAAATTAAGAAAGAAGCAGAAATTGGCTATTTTTTAAAGAAAAACTATTGGTCTCAGGGGTATATGACTGAAGCAGTTACCAAATTACGAGATTTATCCATGAACGAGTTTGCATTGAAGCAACTTTCTATTGTGACACATCTAGAAAATGTTGCTAGTCAGAAAGTAGCAGAAAAATCAGATTTTGTTCTTTATCGTCGTTTTAAAGGTAGCGATCGTTATACCCGAAAGATGCGGGATTATCTAGAATTCCGTTATACAAAAGGAAATCTAAATGAGTAAACACCAAGAAATATTAGCCTACTTGGAAGAATTACCTGTTGGGAAGCGTGTCAGTGTTCGTAGTATTTCAAATCGGCTGGGAGTAAGTGATGGTACGGCATATCGGGCTATCAAAGAAGCTGAAAATAGGGGACTTGTTGAAACACGTCCTCGAAGTGGAACAGTACGTGTAAAGTCAAAAAAAGTAGCTATTGAGAAATTAACGTTTGCAGAAATTGCAGAAGTTACAGGCTCGGAAGTTTTAGCTGGTCAAGCTGGATTGGATAGAGAATTTAGTAAATTCTCCATTGGAGCGATGACTGAAAAGAATATTCTTTCTTATCTTCATGATGGCGGCTTACTTATCGTAGGAGATCGAACACGTATTCAGTTATTAGCACTTGAAAATGAAAATGCTGTCTTGGTAACAGGTGGATTTGAAGTTCATGAAGATGTTTTGAACCATGCTAATAAAAAAAATATTCCAGTATTGCGCAGTAAACATGATACATTTACAATTGCGACTATGATCAACAGAGCTTTGTCTAATGTTCAGATTAAGACAGATATTTTAACGGTTGAAAAAATCTATCGTACCAGTCATGAATATGGTTTTCTACAGGATACGGATACTGTCAAAGATTATTTAGACTTGGTTCGTAAGAATAGAACGAGCCGTTTCCCTGTTATCAATCAGCATCAGGTTGTTGTTGGTGTAGTTACTATGCGTGATGCTGGAGATAAATCACCTGGTACAACGATAGATAAGGTCATGACAAGGACTGTCTATATGACTGGTTTAGCGACGAATATCGCTAACGTTAGCCAGAGAATGATTGCTGAAGACTTTGAAATGGTACCTGTTGTGAGAAGCAATCAAACCTTACTTGGTGTTATTACTAGACGGGATGTCATGGAAAAGATGAGTCGCTCTCAAGTTTCAGCTTTACCAACATTTTCAGAACAGGTTGGTCAGAAGTTATCTTACCACCATGACGAAGTTGTCATTACGGTTGAACCATTTATGTTGGAAAAAAATGGAGTCCTTGCAAATGGAGTTCTTTCGGAAATATTGACCCATATGACGCAAGATCTGGTTGTGAATAGCGGACGTAACCTTATCATTGAACAAATGTTGATTTATTTCTTACAAGCTGTTCAGATTGATGATACCTTGCGGATTCAGGCTAGAATTATTCATCATACGAGAAGGTCAGCTATTATTGACTATGATATTTATATCAATCATCAAATCGTATCAAAAGCAAATGTTACTGTAAAAATTAATTAAAACTAGGAGAAAACATGATTACATTAAAATCAGCTAGAGAAATCGAAGCAATGGATAAAGCTGGCGATTTTCTTGCCAGTATTCACATCGGTTTGCGTGACATCATCAAACCTGGTGTAGATATGTGGGAAGTAGAAGAATATGTGCGTCGTCGTTGTAAAGAAGAAAATTTCCTTCCACTACAAATCGGTGTTGATGGGGCAATGATGGATTATCCTTATGCCACTTGCTGTTCACTCAATGACGAAGTAGCGCATGCTTTTCCACGCCACTATATTTTGAAGGAAGGCGATTTGCTGAAAGTAGATATGGTTCTTGGTGGGCCAATCGCTAAGTCTGACCTCAATGTTTCTAAACTCAATTTTAACAACGTTGCGCAGATGAAAAAATATACTCAAAACTTTACGGGCGGCTTGGCAGATTCTTGTTGGGCTTACGCTGTTGGAAAACCGTCAGAAGAAGTTAAAAACTTAATGGACGTGACCAAGGAAGCTATGTACATTGGTATTGAAAAAGCTGTTGTAGGAAACCGTATTGGAGATATTGGAGCTGCTATTCAGGAATATGCTGAAAGTCGTGGTTACGGCGTTGTTCGTGATCTTGTAGGACATGGTGTTGGTCCAACTATGCATGAAGAACCAATGGTTCCTAACTATGGTATCGCAGGTCGCGGTCTCCGTCTTCGTGAAGGCATGGTTTTGACAATCGAACCTATGATCAATACAGGTGATTGGGAAATCGATACAGATATGAAAACAGGTTGGGCACATAAAACAATCGATGGTGGACTATCATGTCAGTACGAGCATCAATTTGTTATTACAAAAGATGGACCTGTAATCTTGACAAGTCAAGGTGAAGAGGGAACTTATTAATCAAAAAAGGAGATGAGCTCCTTTTTTGATTCTTTCAAGTTGAAAATAAATTTGCGTAGCGGATTTCTTACAAACGTTTTCTTTTATAGTAAAATAAAATAAGACTATATGAAAGAAGGTTCTTAATTGGAAAGTATTTTATTTTTTATTTCTGTCTTTATAGCTGGAGTCTTGTCATTCTTTTCTCCCTGTATCTTTCCCTTGCTACCAGTCTACGCAGGTGTTCTGCTAGATGATCAAGAGGAGTCAAGGACATTTCGTTTTTTGGGTAAAGATGTTGCCTGGTCAGGATTGATTCGGACACTCTGTTTCATTGCGGGTATCTCTCTCATCTTCTTTATTCTTGGATTTGGAGCAGGATTCCTTGGGAATTTACTTTATGCTGACTGGTTCCGTTATGTCATGGGAATCATGATTATTATACTGGGTTTGCATCAGATGGAAATTCTTCACTTACAAAAATTAGAGGTACAAAAAACAGTAACATTTAAGCAAAAACAGTCTAGCAAATATTTGTCGGCCTTTTTACTGGGTATCAGCTTCAGCTTTGGCTGGACTCCATGTATAGGCCCAGTTTTAAGTTCTGTTTTAGCACTGGCTGCCTCAGGAGGAAATGGAGCTCTTCAGGGAGCCTTATTCACCCTCATTTACACTCTCGGAATGGCGCTTCCATTTTTAGTTCTGGCCTTGGCATCAGGTCTTGTCATGCCTTATTTTAGTAGGATCAAATCCCACATACTTTTATTGAAGAAAATTGGTGGTTTATTGATCATTCTCATGGGAATTTTATTAATGTTGGGACAGTTAAATGTCTTATCTGGAATATTAGGATAAAAGGAGTTATCTATGAAAAAAATTATCTATTTTGGGCTTAGTTTCTTGTCTCTCTTTCTTCTGATTGCTTGTGGCAAGGAAGAGAAAAAATCAAGTCAAGAAAATCAAACGACTCAGACACAGCAGCAAGCAACTGTGAAGCAAGTGGCTGTAGGAGCAGAAGCACCTGATTTTACGCTTCAATCAATGGAAGGAAAAGAAGTGAAATTATCTGATTTTAAAGGTAAAAAAGTTTATCTTAAATTTTGGGCATCTTGGTGTGGACCATGTAAGAAGAGTATGCCAGAATTGATGGAGCTTGCTGCTAAGGAACATCGTGATTTCGAAATTTTATCTGTCATTGCTCCAGGGCTTCAAGGTGAAAAAACGATAGACCAATTTCCAAAGTGGTTTGAAGAACAAGGTTATAAAGACATCCCAGTTTTATATGATACAAAAGGAGCTGTTTTTCAAGATTATCAAATTCGAAGCATCCCTACAGAGTATCTAATTGATTCACAGGGTAAAATTGCTAAGATTCAATTAGGTGCGATTAGTAATGCAGATGCAGAAGCAGCTTTTGCTCAAATGAAATAAAGTAATGAAATATAAAAATGTCTAGACGGTTTGTCTAGACATTTTTTCTAACTTAAATTAGTTTTTTGAAGCTGCTTGGAATTCAGGGTTTTTCCAAGCTTCATCAATGATAGCTTTCAATTCTTTAGCAGAAGCTTGCATTTTTTGAAGTTCAGCATCGTTCAATGGGATGTTCACTGGACGTACAATACCGTGTGCTCCAACAACAGCTGGTTGACCAATGAAGACGTCATTGATTCCGTATTGGCCTTCTTGGAATACAGAAAGTGGAAGTACTGCATTTTCATCATCAAGGATTGCTTTAGTGATACGAGCAAGGGCAACGGCGATACCATAGTATGTAGCACCTTTTTTGTTGATGATTGTGTAAGCAGCGTCACGAACACCTTCGAACAATTCGATCAATTCAGTTTCTTGAACGTTTTGAGTGTCCTTAAGGAATTCTTCAAGGTTAACACCAGCAATGTTAGCGTGTGACCAAACGGCAAATTCTGAGTCACCGTGTTCACCCATGATGTAGGCGTGAACTGAACGAGCGTCTACATCCAATTTTTCAGCAAGGGCTTGACGGAAACGAGCTGAGTCAAGAGAAGTACCTGAACCGATAACGCGTTCTTTAGGGAATCCTGAGAATTTCCATGTAGAGTATGTCAAAACGTCAACTGGGTTAGCAGCTACAAGGAAGATACCGTTAAATCCTGATTCAACAACTTGTGTTACGATTGATTTGTTGATTGCAAGGTTTTTACCAACAAGATCAAGACGAGTTTCACCTGGTTTTTGAGGAGCACCAGCAGTGATAACTACAAGGTCAGCGTCCGCACAGTCAGCGTATTCAGCAGCATAGATCTTTTTAGGTGAAGTGAAAGCAAGGGCGTGGCTAAGGTCAAGAGCGTCACCAACAGCTTTTTCGTGTAATTGAGGAATTTCAATGATACCAAGTTCTTGGGCAATTCCTTGGTTAACAAGAGCGAAAGCGTAAGATGAACCTACGGCACCATCACCAACGAGGATAACTTTTTTGTGTTGTTTAGTTGCTGTCATTAGTCTAAACATCTCCTTTGTTTTTTTAAGGGTAATACCCTGTCTGATTCCATTCTATCACTTTTAAATAGCTTTGTCACGGATATAACATCCAGTTATCAATGTAAGCGTTTTAGGTGTGTCCGGAGACTGAAATATAAGCTAAACTATGGTATAATATATCTAGTTACTAATAGTGAAATGAGGCATTTGTTAATGCAAGATAAAAATTTAGTGAATGTCAATCTGACAAAGGAGATGAAGACCAGCTTTATCGACTACGCCATGAGTGTTATCGTATCGCGGGCCCTTCCTGATGTTCGAGATGGTTTGAAACCAGTTCATCGTCGTATTCTATACGGTATGAACGAATTAGGGGTTACACCTGATAAACCTCATAAGAAATCTGCCCGTATTACAGGGGATGTTATGGGTAAATACCACCCACACGGTGATTCATCTATTTACGAGGCTATGGTCCGTATGGCTCAATGGTGGAGCTACCGTTACATGCTTGTAGATGGACATGGAAACTTTGGTTCCATGGATGGTGATGGTGCCGCAGCTCAGCGTTATACTGAAGCGCGCATGAGCAAGATTGCACTTGAGATGCTTCGTGACATCAATAAAAATACTGTTGATTTTGTAGATAACTATGATGCCAATGAACGTGAACCTGTTGTTCTACCAGCTCGTTTCCCAAATCTTTTGGTCAATGGTGCTACAGGTATTGCCGTTGGTATGGCGACCAATATTCCGCCACATAACTTGGGTGAAACCATTGATGCGGTTAAGTTGGTTATGGATAATCCAGAAGTTACGACCAAGGACTTGATGGAAGTACTCCCTGGGCCTGACTTCCCAACTGGTGCCCTTGTTATGGGGAGATCAGGGATTCATAAGGCCTATGAAACAGGAAAAGGCTCCATTGTTCTTCGTTCCCGTACAGAAATCGAGGAAACAAAAACTGGTCGCGAACGTATCGTTGTAACAGAATTTCCATACATGGTTAATAAGACTAAAGTCCATGAGCATATTGTACGTCTAGTTCAAGAAAAACGTATCGAAGGTATTACAGCAGTTCGTGACGAATCTAACCGTGAGGGTGTTCGCTTTGTTATCGAAGTGAAGCGTGATGCCTCTGCCAATGTTATCTTGAACAACTTGTTCAAAATGACTCAAATGCAAACTAGCTTTGGATTTAACATGCTGGCTATCCAGAATGGTGTACCAAAGATTCTCTCTCTTCGTCAAATCTTGGATGCTTATATTGAGCACCAAAAAGAAGTGGTGACTCGTCGTACTCAATTTGACAAAGAGAAAGCTGAAGCGCGTGCACATATCTTAGAAGGTTTGTTAATTGCCCTAGACCATATTGATGAAGTTATTCGTATCATTCGTGCCAGTGAAACGGATGCAGAAGCCCAAGCTGAATTGATGAGCAAGTTCAAGTTATCTGAACGTCAAAGTCAAGCAATTCTCGATATGCGTCTACGTCGTTTGACAGGTTTGGAACGTGACAAGATTCAGTCGGAATATGATGAGCTTATTGCTTTGATTGCTGACTTGGCAGACATTCTTGCAAAACCAGAACGCGTAGCGCAAATCATCAAGGAAGAATTGGATGAGGTCAAACGTAAGTTTGGCGATCCACGTCGTACTGAGTTGATGGTTGGTGAAGTCTTGACGCTTGAAGATGAAGACTTGATTGAAGAGTCTGATGTTCTCATCACTCTATCAAATAAAGGTTATATCAAACGTTTGGACCAAGACGAATTTACAGCTCAAAAACGTGGTGGACGTGGTGTTCAAGGAACTGGAGTTAAGGACGATGACTTTGTGCGTGAATTGGTTTCAACCAGCACTCACGATCATTTGCTTTTCTTCACCAATAAAGGGCGTGTTTATCGTCTTAAGGGGTATGAAATTCCAGAATACGGTCGTACAGCCAAAGGTTTGCCAGTTGTCAATCTTTTGAAACTGGATGAAGGTGAAAGCATTCAAACCATTATCAATGTTGAATCAGAACGTAGTGATGATGCTTACCTCTTCTTTACAACTCGTGCTGGTATTGTTAAGAGAACCAGCGTTAAAGAATTCGCAAACATTCGTCAAAATGGTCTTAAAGCCTTGAATCTGAAAGATGAGGATGAGTTGATTAATGTCTTACTAACTGAAAAAGACACAGATATCATCATCGGAACTAAATTAGGTTATGCAGTTCGTTTCAATCAGTCTTCAGTTCGTAGTATGAGTCGTATCGCCACTGGTGTTAAAGGGGTAAACCTTCGTGAAGGTGATGCAGTAGTAGGAGCGAGAGTGATCACTGACCAAGATGAAGTCCTTATCATAACTGAAAAAGGATACGGTAAGCGCACAGTTGCGACTGAATACCCGACAAAAGGTCGTGCCGGTAAGGGAATGAAAACAGCCAATGTTACTGAAAAAAATGGTCCTCTGGCTGGCCTCTTAACAGTAAACGGTGACGAAGACTTGATGATTATCACTGACACAGGTGTCATGATTCGAACAAATGTAGCCAATATTTCACAAACGGGGCGTTCAACTATGGGAGTAAAAGTGATGCGTCTAGATCAAGATGCTAAGATTGTGACTTTTACAAGTGTTGCAGCAGCAGAAAAAGAAGAAGTTGGGGCAGAACAGGAAACAGAAAGTGAAGAATAATGTCTCAAAAAAAGAATCAAAGTAAAAAAAATAAACGTAAGAATCTACTGATTAACATACTGGCAGGATTCCTGATCTTGTTATCTATCGCTTTAATCTTCAATGCCAATATTCGTGATATGTTCATGATTTGGAACACTAATAAGTATCAGGTCAGTCAAGTAACTAAGGAAGAGATTGAGGAGAATAAAGAAACAGAAGGAAATTTCGATTTTGACTCTGTAAAATCACTTTCCTCGGAGGCAGTTCTATCAGCTCAGTGGAATTCTCAGCAACTTCCGGTTATTGGAGGTATTGCCATTCCAGAGCTTGAAATGAATCTGCCAATATTTAAGGGACTCGATAATGTTAACCTCTTTTATGGTGCTGGGACAATGAAAGCCAATCAGGTAATGGGGGAAGGAAATTATTCTCTAGCAAGTCACCGTATCTTTGCAGGTGAAAATGCAGATAAGAAATTATTCTCTCCTCTTGCTCGCGCTGAGAAAGGGATGAAAATTTATCTCACTGATAAAGAGAAAGTCTATACATACGAGATTGAAGAAGTTAAAATTGTAACTCCTGATCGCGTAGATGTAATTGACGAACGTGATGGGGTTAAAGAGATTACCTTGGTAACCTGTGAAGATGCTAATGCGGTTGAGAGAATTATCGTTAAAGGGAATTTGACAGAGATAAAATCTTATGCAGAAACTCCATCAGATATCTTAGAAGCCTTTAATAAACCCTATAAACAATTTTATGAATAGTAGAAGAGGTTGGGACAAAAGAGCCCGACCTCACTTTTTATTAGCAATCAAACTTTGACGCGGTAGCTGATTGAACTTTTTGTTCG
>NZ_JUOS01000130.1 GCF_001075875.1 Streptococcus oralis | reverse complement strand
TTTTACAGCCCTACTCAACTGTGCGGAGGTGGGACGACGAAATCGAATTCTAACGAATTAACGATTTCTGTCCCACTCTCTCTTTCTACATATGTTGCAAACGTTCAATTCGGTCTGAGATTGGCGGATGGGTATAAAAGAGTTTTTGTAACCCACCTCGTTTTTGAGGATCGTTGATGAAAAGTGCACTGCTAGCATCATCTACATGACGGCTCATGGGTTTACTATTGTCCAACTTACGCAGAGCATTAATCATCCCTTGAGGATTACGAGTCAACTCCACACTTGAAGCATCTGCTAAAAATTCTCGTTGACGAGAGATGGCTAGTTGTACCAAAGTTGCTGCTAGGGGAGCCAAAACAATTGCTAGGAGAGAAACAACTAGCATAATAATTTCAAGTCCACCACTATCACGGTCATCACTTCTACGACCACGGCCTGCACCACCCCACCACATCATGCGTCCAGCCATACTTGATAAAAGCGTAATGGCACTGGCAAGGGCAACCGCGATAGTAGAAATACGAATATCATAGTTACGAATGTGACTGACTTCATGACCTATAACCGCTTCTAACTCTTCACGATTCATAACCGCTAAGAGTCCTGAAGTTGCTGCTACAGCTGCATTTTGGGGATTTGAACCCGTAGCAAAGGCATTTAAGCTGGCATCATCGATGATGAAGACACGTGGCATAGGAATTTGCGCCACCATAGCCATATCTTCCACAACATGATAAAGAGTTGGTGCGGTCTGCTCGTTCACCTCACGCGCACCATTCATACTCATGACTATCTCTGTCGATTGAAAAATCATGGACAAGGCATAGATAAAGCCGATAATCAGAGCGACAACTAAACCACCAAGACCAGACCGCATAAAGAGGTAACCAACTGCATATCCAACCAAAGCCAAAAGTAAAAAGAATACTAGTAGTAAAATCCAAGTTCTTCGCTTATTACTCGCGATTTGATCATACAACATCCTAGTCACCTAAACCACTAAAATCGACTTTAGGTACTGCCTTTTCCTCTTCAGGAGTTTGAAGAAAATCAGCGACTTTAAAACCAAAAAGTCCTGCAATTAGATTACTTGGGAAAGTCTCCAATTTAACATTATAGTTGCTAACAACACTATTGTAGAGTTGGCGAGAGTAAGAAATTTTATTTTCAGTATTGGTCAGCTCTTCTTGCAATTGTGCAAAGTTGCCACTCGCTTTTAGGTCTGGATAATTTTCTGCAACGGCAAAAATACCTGAAACCTGGCGTGTAAGAGCATCACTAGCCTTCATAGCTTCTGCTGGTGAAGTTGCTGCGGCTACTTGATTACGAAGTTCTGCAACTTTTTCAAGCGTTGAACCTTCATACTTTGCATATCCCTTCACGGTCTCAATCAAGTTTGGCAAGAGATCGTTACGACGTTTCAACTGAACATCAATCTGACTCCATGCCTCCTTAGTTTGCATACGATTTTTAACTAAACCGTTATAACTAACAATTACGAAAATAACAATAAGAGCAAGAACTCCAAGAATAATCCAAGTCATCATATAATTCCTTTCTGCTTTTAGATTAATACTAGTATATCAAATTTCCATCTTTTTGTGGTAAAATAAGATGATACTTAAGAAGGAAACTACTATGAAACCAGAAACATTTTATAACTTGCTAGCTGAACACAAGATTCATCTTTCTGACCAGCAAAAATTTCAATTTGAGCGTTATTTTGAACTCTTGGTTGAATGGAATGAAAAAATCAACCTGACTGCTATTACAGAAAAAGAAGAAGTCTATCTCAAACACTTCTATGATTCCATCGCTCCTATTACACAGGGATTGATTGAAAACCAGCCTATTAAACTCTTAGATATCGGTGCTGGAGCAGGATTTCCTAGCCTTCCTATGAAGATCCTCTATCCTCATCTAGATGTAACCATTATTGACTCTCTCAATAAACGAATCAACTTTCTGAATCTATTAGCCCAAGAACTAGGTTTAGAAAATGTTCACTTCTATCATGGACGTGCCGAAGACTTCGCCCAAGATAAGAACTTCCGTGCTCAGTTTGATATTGTTACAGCTCGTGCTGTTGCCCGTATGCAGGTCTTATCCGAGTTGACTATTCCCTACTTAAAAGTTGGTGGAAAATTGCTTGCACTCAAGGCTAGCAATGCACCTGAGGAATTAACTGAAGCTAAAAATGCCCTCAATCTTCTCTTTAGTAAGGTTGAAGAAAATCTCAGTTACACTCTTCCTAACGGAGACCCTCGCTACATTACTATTGTTGAGAAGAAAAAGGAAACTCCAAACAAATATCCACGTAAAGCTGGGATGCCTAACAAACGTCCGCTTTAGAAAGATTAAAAAATCTGCAAACTCACACCTCGCTTTCTCATTTCAAGCCTCGGGAAAAAATGATTTACAAAATCACACCTCGCTTTCTCATTTCAAGGCTCGGGAAAAAATGATTTACAAAATCATTTTTTTCTGCTATACTATCCTAAGCAAAGGTTTTTAATGTCATCCCGTGAGGTGACGAAGGCGCAGATCTATATAAAACTCTTTAAAACTTGATGAAGGAATCTTGTTTTAGAGAGGTCTTACTCTGGGAGCCTATTGCTATAAAATAATGGGCTCTTTTTTGATGCCCAAAAGTGAGGTTAATATGAAACAGGAATCAACTGTTGATTTGCTTTTAGACGTTGACCAACGTCCTTCAGCTGGAAAGGGAATTCTTCTTAGCTTCCAGCACGTATTCGCCATGTTTGGTGCTACTATCTTGGTACCTTTAATCTTGGGAATGCCTGTATCTGTTGCCCTTTTTGCATCAGGTGTAGGAACACTCATTTACATGGTTTGTACTGGCTTTAAAGTTCCAGTTTATTTGGGTTCTTCTTTTGCCTTTATCACAGCTATGTCACTTGCTATGAAAGAAATGGGGGGCGATGTATCTGCCGCTCAAACTGGGGTTATTCTTACAGGTTTTGTCTATGTCCTTGTTGCTGCAAGTGTTCGCTTTGCAGGTACAAAGTGGATCGACAAACTCTTACCTCCAATCATTATCGGTCCTATGATCATCGTTATCGGTCTTGGACTTGCTAGTTCAGCTGTTACCAACGCTGGTCTTGTAGCGGACGGAAATTGGAAAAACGCTCTTGTAGCAGTTGTTACTTTCTTGATTGCTGCCTTTATCAATACAAAAGGAAAAGGCTTCCTACGAATCATCCCATTCCTATTTGCCATTATCGGTGGTTACCTCTTTGCCCTAGCACTTGGATTGGTTGACTTCACTCCTGTTCTTGAAGCAAACTGGTTTGAAATCCCTGGTTTCTACCTACCGTTCAATACAGGTGGTGCCTTCAAACAATACGACCTTTACTTCGGCCCTGAAACGATTGCCATCTTACCAATCGCAATCGTAACCATTTCAGAACATATCGGAGACCACACTGTTCTAGGTCAAATCTGTGGACGCCAATTCTTGAAAGAACCAGGTCTTCACCGTACTCTTCTTGGTGATGGTATCGCAACTTCTGTTTCTGCCTTCCTTGGTGGACCAGCCAATACAACTTACGGAGAAAATACAGGGGTTATCGGTATGACTCGTATCGCTTCTGTCTCAGTTATCCGTAATGCTGCCTTTATTGCGATTGCCCTTAGCTTCCTTGGTAAATTTACTGCTTTGATTTCAACAATTCCAAACGCTGTACTTGGTGGTATGTCTATCCTTCTTTACGGGGTTATCGCAAGTAACGGTTTGAAAGTCTTGATCAAAGAACGTGTTGACTTCGGTCAAATGCGTAACCTTATCATCGCTAGTGCTATGTTGGTACTTGGACTTGGTGGAGCAATCCTTAAACTTGGTCCAGTTACCCTTTCAGGTACTGCCCTATCAGCTATGACAGGTATCATCCTAAACTTGATCTTGCCATACGAAAACAAAGACTAATCCATATAGAATCAACAAGAGGTCGGGACCAAAATCCCGACCTCAATTTTTATTAAAAAGAAGACTTTGACAGTGCCGTGCCCCATTGGGCTGTTGTCAAAAAATTAGGTTTCTCAATTTCCTGTCCTAAATTCCTAATTTCCCCAAGCAATCAAGAGATACAAGAGATACAAGAGACTTGAAGCAAACATATCTGCAAGAGCATGCATGATAAAGAATGGAAGTAAATTCTTGACCACACACTTGTACAAGAAATAATAAAAGAGACCATAAACAAACCCAATATCCAAGGCCCAGAGTAAGCATTGATAGGTATGGAAAGAAATTCGTATAATTACAGAATATACTAGAACCAGCCACTGATGCTTTTCTTTTACTGAAGTCAGCAATCCCAAGAAGAAAAATTCTTCATAAAAACCATTTAGAAGAGCATAACCAATGGCCATTGGCGTCAAAACCATAAATTTTCGAATGATTTCCATGGGATCAATAAAAGGGATCAACTGAGGTTTAAATCATTGTACTCACCACTAATGGTTGTTACAATATCACCAAATATCCCAACTACAGCAAAGATAAGGGGTACCCAAATTAAAACAGACCAGCTCCAGCGTATAGGTCTTGTTTAAAATCATAATTTCGAATCAAGAGATAAAGGAAAGTAATTCCTAACATCATCAATTGAAAAGTAAAATTACTAGAATAGGCCGCCCCATCACTAGCTACATTTGTCCTAGTTTCAGCAAAGTTAGTAAGAATTGAAGGTGATAAACTTGCCATAAATTGTTGGGCAGAACGAATGATAAACTCTCCGAACATTAAAACAGTCACGAAAAAATATCAAACCATTTTAAGGATCTTAAAGACTTAGATGGATGTAAACACAAAAAAACAGTCCTTGTAAAAAGACTGTTCTAGTAAATTACACTGATTGGTGTTTCTTTTCTAGCATTAAATCCTTTAATGAAATAATGGTTACAGCTAATAAAATCATAGCCATTCCAATAAAGTCTATAGGATAGAAAATATCTCCCATAATCATGAAGGCGAAAAAAACTGCTGAAATAGGCTCAATAGAGGCCAAGAGGCTAGACTTGACTGGGCCAATCATACTAGCTCCCTTAAGAAAGGCTGTATAGGCAAAGACCGTTCCGATAAGGATGATTCCTGCAAATGCAAGAAAGATATCAAAAGCTAAGGGGACACTAGCACCGATAATCCCAGTAAAAGGTATTGCTAGTATACCTGAGATGGTCATTCCAACACCAATAACCAACATGCTCCCCCATTTTTGAATCAATTTTATGGGTAAAATGATATAAAGAGCATAGGTTAAGGCCGAGAACAAACCCCAAAATAGACCAGCTGGAGTCATCGAGAGTTGATCCAATTGCCCATGGGTTGCAATGAGAAAGGTCCCACCTATAGCTAAAAACATAGAGATGATTTCTGAAAGCGTCGGAGCCACCTTATCCTTGATACAAGTGTAAGCAAGGATTCCAACTGGACAGACATACTGGAGAACTGTCGCTGTCCCAGCATTTGTCTCCTGAATAGCTGAAAGATAAGCTAATTGATTTAGAAAAAGACCAAATAAAGAAAATAACAAGAGAGAAAACAGACTTGATTTATCCTTCAGAAAAGCCATAAATTTATCCCTTGATTTAGTATAGGCAAGAAGAATCAGGAGTAATCCAGCGATTATCAAACGGATATTGGTCAGAACGAGAGCTGAAATCCCGTGAACCATCAGGTACTGACCACTGGTTCCCGACAAGCCCCAAGCAATACCTGCAATGACTGTATAAAGAGTTCCTTTTAAAGCTTTTGACATACTTCCTCCCTAGTCTGCCTCTCGAATCAAGTCCATGACCTGATTACGATCCAATATCCACTGAGCACGCTCATCTTTTTCATAAGTTCGATTGGATAAAAAGATAGCAGCTTCTTGTTTCTTACGATTCCACATGATAAAGGTTCCAGTATAGCCTGTATGGTCCAGCCAATCACCTTCAAGATTCCAGGCCAATGAGCGTTCTTTATCACTCAGATCCGAAAAATTCTGACTCAATCCTTCAGCAAAATCATCTTGCAAATAATGCTCTAAGAAGATTTTTAAATCCTGAACTGTTGAAAACAAGCCTGCACTACCTGCATGTTTTCCAAGCAATCGAGCTTTGGGATCATGGACCACTCCTGCTTTCTGTCCACGAACCGTTGGAACAGCACTACTAACTGGACCAAACTGTGTTTCTTCCATCTTCCACGGATCCAAAACTTGCTCCTGTAAAATCTGGTCTAAATCTTTCTTGAAGTAACTTTCCAAGAGAAAACCCAGCAAGAGAAAGTGCACATCCGAGTAAAGAAAGGCTCTCTTTTCACGTCGATTCAGATGAAACATAGCTTTTCTTAGCTGGTCAGCTGAAAGCTGATCCCTATTTGGGATAAAAGGATCTAAATCCGTCCCATGAGTTAGGAGTTGTCGAAGGGTGATGTCTGGATAATCCACCTCTGGAAGATACTCTCTTATGGAGTTATCTAGCTCAATCTTACCTTCCTTCCACAAGAAGATTAAGACAGTTCCTACTCCAACAACCTTACTCACACTGGCCAAATCATAGACCAAACCCTCACGAATCTGCTCGCCAATTTCTGGATTTGCTTCTCCTAGATACCAATCAGACCAAGCGCCATCCTGATAATATGCAAAAGAGGCACCAGGATAAATCCCTGCCTCAATTTGTTGCTTTATTTTTTGAATGATTTCTTGTTTCATACTTCTTCAAACCACAATTCGATGTTGTTGGCATCCTTACTTAGGAAAAACTTCTCAGATTTTGGAATAAAGTAACCAGCTTCTTCGAAACGCTTACGCAATACAGCAAGATCCAGATTCTCTACTTGAAATTTCAACATGGACAAGTCCCAAGTTACATTATTTTCAACCAGCAAATCACTACCTTGAGCTTGATTAAAAGCTAGTCGGTTTTCGATTTCTTCTTTTTCAAGCAGACTAGCTGTCTTTTCTGGCAAGTTGACTTCCACAGAGATTTCAAAGGCTGTCAAATATCTCATTTTCTCATTTTTTGAAAAAGTGACTTCTTCCTCAACTTTATTCAAATCTTTAATGTCATCTTCCGCATGGATAAGGACACAATCTCCTTCCGGAGAAAGAACCTCAAAAGCATAGCCCTTGTTTCCTTTATAGAGGCGAGGACGTTTTTCCATTCTAGCTAGTAAGGCTTCAATCTCAGATGCATTTTCTACCTTTACAAGTAGTCTAGCTAATTTTTTAATCCCTTCAACCTTACGGCTTCTCATACTTGGTGATTCTTCTAAAACTAACTTTTCAATACCTGACTGGTCTCCAAGTGATAGAAATGCAGACTCTTCAAGCAAGGGTTTCATCCCCAAAGTCTCAATATAAAATGATTCATTTAAATTTCTATTATTTACCTTTAGCGTCGGGATCATACGCTTTATTTGATTTACAATCATAAATTCCTCCAACACTTTTTATTTTAAAGGATTTTATCTTTTTTTACAAGTTATTCAATAAAAAACTTTAACTATATTAACTCCTTAAATAAATCAACCCCTTCTGCTAGTAGAAGGGGGACTGGTTTGTTTTTACTAAAATACCTTATTTAGTCTTTCCAAGCTAGTTCTGCTTGGAGACCATAATGATCGCTCACCTGTGGACTGTTTTTACCATCAAAGACGACGTGAAGATTTTCTACCTGCATATCCTTTGTCGTAAAGACATAATCAATTCGAAGTGGTTCGCTGTTCCCCTTCCAACCATCAATTTCAGGCGGAACGGTAAAGCTTCCACTTCTTTCTTTTGCAACTTCATATGCATCTTGTAAGACTAGTGGACTAGCTAGAATGGCTTGATAACCTTCCTGAACAGCAGGATTATTGAAATCACCTGCTAGTAAGAGTGACTTGTTCAATTCTTTCAGAACCGCTTCAAAGCGCGCCCATTCCTCTTGGAATCCTTTATCCCACCAAGAGAGATGGACACTGGCAACTGCAAGCTCTTTGCCTTCAACTACTGTTTCTGCTAAAGCAACTCGACGAGTGTGATAGTCTGTTGGATCATCTACATCTGAAACCAAAATTTCACGCGCTTCAATTGGTGTTTTAGATAGGATTGCAACACCTTCATGGTAACGATCATAACCGATATGATTGTAGGCCCAAGTCCAATAATAGTTTTGACCATGCTCAGCCAACTTCTCTACCAAAAGTCGCACATAGTGGTCTTGATGAATCGGCTCAGCCGATGGTAATGGCTGATAAAGTGGGCCTGTTTCTACTTGCGCCGAAGTAATTTCTTGGTTGATTTCCTGAAAACAAATCAAATCATAACTGTTTTCAAGAATATCTTGAAGTAAAAGTTGAAACTTTTGTTCAGGATCTTTTTCCATCCAACTATGGGTATTGAGTGTTAAAAACTTCATTCTTTTCTCCTATAAACAAGAGGTTGGAAACAGCTTCCAACCTCCTAAATATTACAATTCTACTTTTGCAACTGCTGTTTTAGCTGCAAGAGAACCTGTTTGTTCTAATTTAACTGATTTGATCGCGTCACCATTTGTGAAGACAACCACAGTTGTAGTTTCACGACCAGCTTCACGGATTGCACCCAAGTCAGCTGTGACAAGAAGATCACCAGCAGCAACCTGTTGTCCTTCAGTAACACGAACTGTAAATGGTTTTCCTTCAAGACTTACTGTGTCCAAACCAATGTGAACAAGTACTTCAAGGCCTGCTTCAGTTACAAGACCAAGAGCGTGTTTAGTTGGGAAGATGCTTGACACAGTACCTGATACTGGAGATACAATGTTTCCGTTTGCTGGTTCCACTGCAAATCCATCACCCATCATTTTTTGTGCGAATACAGGATCCTTCACTTGGTCCAATTCAATCACTTGACCGTCAGCAACTGAGTATACTTCTTCAGTCACACCTTTGTATACAACAGCATCTTGTTGAGCTGCTGCCTTTTGACTTGGAAGAGTTTCAGGAATCACTTCACCTGAGTCAAGAAGGTCTTGAATATCTGATTTCAAAACGTCAGCTTTAGGTCCGTAGATAGCTTGGACACCTTGTCCTTTCATGACAAGTCCCATAGCTCCTTCAGCTTTCCATTGTTCCTCTGTTCCAACTTTTTCAGCGTCTTTTACAGTAACACGAAGGCGAGTCATACATGCGTCCACATCAACGATGTTAGCACGTCCACCAAGAAGGTTAATGATGTTAACAGCTTGAGAAGCTTCTGCAACTTTTGACTCACCAGAAGCAGCAGATTCTGATGAACCTTCAGCAGTTTCGTAGTTTCCGTTACGTCCTGGAGTAGCATAGTTGAATTTTTGAATCATGAAGTTGGCGATAAAGTACATGATAACTGCAAATAGTGCTGTTACCCAGATAAAGTTAATGATATCCATACCAAGACCAGCATTGATAGCTAGTGGAGTACGAGTCAAGAATTCAATTGAACCGAATGAGTGCACACGAAGGTGAACAATATCAGCCATAGCAAAGGCAGCACCTTGAACAACAGCGTAGACAAGGTAAAGAGGTGTTGCAACGAACATGAACATATATTCAATTGGCTCAGTAACACCAGTCAAGAAAGTTGCAAGAGCTGTCGCAATCATCATACCTTTGTATTGGTGTTTCTTGTCTGCTTCAACATTACGGTAAATAGCAGCAGCCACACCCATCAAAATACCGAATGAACCAATCATTTGTCCAACTTTGAAACGAGCTGGATGAACTGTATCTAGCAATGTTTGGTATTGACTAGCATCAGTACCTTTAAGGTTTACAAGGTCTGTTACCCATGCAAGCCAAAGTGGATCTTGTCCAAATACTTGAGTGCCTTTTGCTGCACCAGTTAAAATATCGTAAGTACCACCAAGAGCTGTATAGTTCATTGGGATAGTCAACATATGGTGAAGACCAAATGGCAAGAGCAAGCGTTCCAAAGTACCATACAAGAATGGTGCAAGAACTGGTGCTGTTTCTTGTGAATTAGCAATCCAGATACCGAAGTTGTTGATACCTGTTTGAACAACTGGCCAGAAAGCTGAAAGAAGAATTGCAGCGATTGCTGAGCGAAGAATAACTACAAATGGTACAAAACGTTTCCCGTTAAAGAATGAAAGGGCATCAGGAAGTTTACGGAAATTATAGTATTTGTTAAATGCAGTCGCTCCAACAAAACCTGAGATAATCCCTACAAATACCCCCATGTTAAGGGCTGGTGACTCAAGTACACTAATGAAGTAATCAGCAACCTTGATAGATCCACCAAAGATTGTTGAAACCATAGCGTTAGGATCTTTCAACATATCCCCTGATACACCGAAGATTGTACCAGTGATACGGTTAATAAGGATAAATGCAAGACCTGCCGCAAAAGCACCACCAGCACGTTCTTTAGCCCAACTTCCTCCAATAGCGAGGGCAAACAAAATATGAAGGTTACCGATAACTCCCCAACCAATTTGCTCTAGTACGCCACCAGTAATAACTAGGGGAGCAAGGTTTGGGTCAATCATTGCAAGTGACTTACCGATTGAAATCATCAATCCAGCCGCTGGCATAACAGCGATAACCACCATTAGAGCCTTACCGAATTTCTGCCAAAATTCGAAAGACAAGACATTTTTGAATGTATCTTTCATCATTCAAATCTCCTTTTATATTTATTAGGCAAACGTTTTACGAAAACGTTTGCACTTGTTTGTGACTTAATTATACCACTTTTTATTTTTTTGTAAAGGCTTTTTTTAAAAAAATTTTCTGTCCAATCATTTCAATATCTCTCACTTATTTGCTGACTTTGAGTTTGCGGGTCTTTTCTGATATAATATTAGCTATGAAATCGTATAATACCTTGAATGATTACTATCGAAATTTATTTGGAGAAAAGACTTTTAAAGTCCCTATTGATGCTGGCTTTGATTGTCCCAATCGCGATGGAACTGTAGCACATGGGGGCTGTACTTTTTGTACGGTTTCTGGTTCTGGAGATGCAATCGTTGCTCCTGATGCTCCTATTCGCGAGCAATTCTATAAGGAAATTGACTTTATGCACCGTAAGTGGCCAGATGTTAAAAAGTATTTGGTTTACTTCCAAAATTTTACCAATACACATGAAAAGCTGGAAGTGATTCGCGAACGCTATGAACAAGCTATCAATGAACCAGGTGTAGTTGGCATCAATATTGGAACTCGACCAGATTGCCTTCCTGATGAAACAATTGAATACTTGGCAGAATTATCAGAGCGAATGCATGTTACCGTAGAGTTAGGCTTACAAACTACTTACGAAGAAACTTCAGAATTGATTAACCGCGCCCACTCCTATGAACTCTACGTGGAGACTGTCAAGCGCTTGAGAAAATATCCTAAAATCGAGATTGTTGCCCATTTGATCAATGGTTTGCCAGGTGAAACTCATGAAATGATGGTGGAAAACGTTCGGCGTTGTGTAAGGGACAATGATATCCAAGGGATTAAACTTCACCTACTTCACCTCATGACCAATACTCGGATGCAAAGGGATTATCATGAAGGTCGTTTGCAACTCATGAGTCAGGATGAATATGTCAAGGTCATCTGTGATCAACTAGAAATTATTCCCAAGCATATCGTTATCCATCGGATTACGGGTGATGCGCCTAGGGATATGTTGATTGGTCCTATGTGGAGTCTCAATAAATGGGAAGTTCTAAATAGCATTGAGGCTGAAATGAGACGACGCGGTAGCGTCCAAGGATGCAAGGCTGTAAAACAGGAGTTTATGAATGAAAAGACCACTTGAAATGGCGCATGATTTTCTTGCCCAAGTCATCACCCAAGAGGATATTGTCGTTGATGCGACCATGGGAAATGGCCATGATACCCTTTTTCTAGCTCAGTTAGCTAAACAAGTCTATGCTTTCGATATACAGGAACAAGCTCTGGAAAAAACTAGTCAACGCCTACAAGAAGCTGGTTTGGCCAATGCAGAATTAATCCTACAAGGCCATGAGACTGTGGACCAATTTGTAGGCGAAGTCAAGGCAGCTATCTTTAATCTAGGTTATCTTCCTTCTGCTGATAAAAGCATTATCACTCAACCCCATACAACCCTTGAGGCACTAGACAAACTCTGTCAATTGCTTGTTAAGGGTGGACGAATAGCCATCATGATTTATTACGGGCATGAAGGCGGAGATATAGAACGGGATGCAGTCATGGATTTTGTCAGTCACTTACCACAACAAGAATATACTGCTACGATCTATCGCACTCTCAACCAAATCAACAATCCACCGTTTTTAGTCATGATTGAAAAATTAGAAAGGTATCGCCATGGATAAACAATACCTACGAGATAAAATAGAAGGTCTTCGCCAAAAATTCGTTGAATCAACCCAACATGAACGAGCAGTTGGTATGTTAGATGAAGCTCATATGAGCAAGAAGATGTTAAAAATCAAGAAAAAAATGATAACACTTGAAATGGAGCGCTGTCAAAAGAAAATTGAGCACAAGGATTGCTCGAAGATTGATCAAAAAATCCAAGAACAAAAGGAACTTTTTGAAGCTTGTCGAAAACAAAAATAAGGAGGTAGAAGATGGATTTACTGTTTTATCTCTTGATATTTTTACTTGTTCTCATTGTTTCTAGTACGACCAATAAACTGCTTCCCTTTTTACCCATGCCCCTGATTCAGATTTTGCTGGGGATTGGGATTGGTCTGTGCTTACCGAATAACCAGTATCACCTAGACACTGAGTTGTTTCTAGCTTTGGTAATCGGCCCGCTCCTCTTTCGCGAGGCTCAAGAAGCAGATGTAACCTCTATATTAAAACACTGGAAAATTGTTCTATACCTTATTTTCCCTGTTATCTTTGTATCAACATTGAGTATGGGAGGCCTTGCCCATGTCCTTTGGATTGGCTTACCATTAGCTGCTTGCGTTGCAGTCGGAGCTGCACTTGGTCCTACTGACCTGGTTGCCTTTGCTTCCCTTTCTGAACGATTTACATTTCCAAAACGAATTTCAAATATCTTAAAAGGGGAAGGACTCCTTAATGATGCTTCTGGGCTAATTGCCTTTCGTGTTGCTCTCATCGCATGGACAACGGGAACCTTTTCAATCGCTCAAGCAGGAATTTCCCTAGCTATTTCCATCGTTGGAGGGTTTGCAGTCGGCTTTATAACAGCCTTAATCAATCGTTTCCTCCATACTTTTCTACTCAGTGTTCGAGCTACTGATATAGCCAGTGAACTTCTGTTAGATCTCAGTTTACCACTTTTAACATTCTTCATAGCTGAAGAGATTCACGTTTCTGGAATTATCGCAGTCGTTGTCGCTGGTATTTTAAAAGCCAGTCGCTTTAAAAAGATAAATCTTCTCGAAGCTCAAGTGGATACAGTGACTGAAACCGTTTGGCACACTGTAACCTTTATGCTCAATGGTTCTGTCTTCGTACTGTTAGGAATGGAACTGGAAATGATTGCGGAGCCGATTCTTAAGAGTGCTTTTTATAACAATGTGCTTCTTCTCGTCACAGTCTTTCTTTTAACCTTCCTACTCTTTGCCATCCGCTTTGTGATGATTTACGGCTTTTACGCGTTTCGAATAAAGAAACTTCAAAAAAGTCTCCACAAGTATGTCAAAGATATGCTCCTTCTAACATTTTCTGGAGTTAAGGGAACAGTTTCTATTGCTACTATCCTCTTGATACCGTCTAACTTAGAGCAGGAATATCCGCTCCTTCTCTTCCTCGTAGCTGGTGTAACCCTGGTCAGTTTTCTTACTGGTTTATTGGTCTTGCCACATCTTTCTGAAAAGCAAGAGCCATCTAAGGATCATCTCATGCACATCGCTATCCTAAATGATGTTGCCATGGAGTTAGAGAGAGATTTGGAACATACTAAAAACAAGGTTCCACTCTATGCAGCTATTGACAATTATCATGGACGTATTGAAAATCTTATTCTTAGTCAAGAAAACAAAGAAATTCAGGAAGACTGGGAAGCTCTTAAACTTTTGATTCTCAGTATCGAGAACGATGGTTTGGAACAGGCCTATGAAGAAGGCAAAATCAGTGAAAGAGGTTATCGTGTTTATCAACGGTACTTGAAAAGCATGGAGAACAATATTAAGCGAAACTTTGCTTCTCGCCTAACCTACTACTTCCTTGTTTCTATCCGGATTGTGCGTTTTCTCCTTCATGAATTGCTCACATTTGGAAAAACCTTCCGTTCTTGGAGAGACAAGGGAAATCAAAGACTACTAGCCATCGATTATGATCAGATTGCAGAACTCTACCTAGCCAACACTGAAATCATCATCGAAAGTTTAGAAAACCTCAAAGGGATTTATAAGAGTTCTCTGATCAGCTTCATGCAGGAATCGCGTCTCCGTGAAACCAGTCATATTACCAGTGGTGCCTTTGTAGAACGGGTTATCAATCGTATCAAACCCAATAATATCGACGAAATGTTGAGAGGCTACTATCTAGAACGTAAGTCTATCTTTGAATACGAGAAACAAAAACTTATTTCAGCCCAGTATGCTAAAAAACTGAGACAAAATGTGAACAACCTAGAAACTTATTCTCTAAAAGAATCAGCCAACACACTGCCTTATGATATGATGGAATTAGTTCGCAGAAATTAAGATTTAGGTTACTATTGTGGAGGATTATGCAATGAAAAAGTTGTGGAAACAACTAACTAATAGGCCTTTATTAAAAGCTTTTTTACACTACTATCATGTTTCAGATATTGAATTAACCAGTGTAGCTGTGGCTTATTATTGGTTGATTTCAATCTTCCCTTTACTTATGATAGCCGTCAATATCTTGCCTTATTTTCAAATTCCAATCTCTGATTTCTTGATTACACTAAAGGAATTTTTACCAGATACGATCTATGATGTAGTAGCAAAGATTGCTCGTGAAGTGCTGACACAACCATCTGCTGGACTATTGAGTTTTGCGGTGATATCAGCTCTTTGGACATTTTCAAAATCCATGAATTTCCTTCAAAAGGCCTTTAACAAAGCCTATGGAATTGCAAAAAATAGAGGAATTATCTCACACCAACTGATGAGTCTCCTAGTTAGTTTGGGACTTCAAATTCTCTTTGCACTTGCCCTATTCCTAAGTATGTTTGGTCATATGTTATTGGATCTGCTAAAAAACTACTGGAAATCCGAAAGTTCTCTATTTGCATATTTACAGGATTTTACAGGACCGCTGATTTATGCCTTACTTTTTGCAATTTTGATCATGCTCTATTATTTCCTTCCGAATGTGAAAGTCGGTCGTATTCGTTACGTCCTTCCTGGAAGTCTGTTCGTACTTCTTACTCTCATATCTCTATTAACGATCTTTTCAGCTTATTTCAACAATTATGTTAACTATCTCGTAGACGTTCGATTTTTCAGTTCCATCATCGTTGTTGTCATGATGTTCTGGTTTATAATCATTGCCAAGTTATTGATTGTCGGTGCAGTGATCAATGCCAGTGTTCAAAGTTTGAAGGATCCAGACTTTAAAGCAAAGCAATAATTTTTTATCGATTAATACTCAATGAAAATCAAAGAGCAAACTAGGAAGCGAGCCGCAGGTTGCTCAAAACACCGTTTTGAGGTTGTGGATAGAACTGACGAAGGCAGCTCAAAATACTATTTTGAGGTTGCAGATGGAAGCTGACGTGGTTTGAAGAGATTTTCGAAGAGTATAAACAAATCAATCCCCCAGTCATTTAATACTGGGGGATTTTTGAATTAGTTACTTTATTGTCCATTCGTTAGGGCTTGCAATTCTGTTTTTAGATAGTGAGCCAAATGTTGGTGAGCAAAAATATTGGCATTTTTTTCTGCGGTAGGATTGTAGTTTGTGTTGGTATTTACATCATAAACATAAATATCACCTCTCTCTGACTGAACCCATTCAATAGCAGCAACTTCAATCTGAGCATTTTTTAGGAAGTTTTCATAAGCTTCTCTTCGGTCATCTGGTAGAGGTTCTGTAATCTGGAATTTCTCAGATGTTTCCAGTTGCTCTGGTCTCTTGCCAATTTGGCAACCATCTGCTGGGCACAGTTGGAAACCATCTGAAGAATCGATTGAAACAGTATAAAGGAACTTCTGATTGATAAACTCTGAACGGCGGATGCGTCCATCACTTGGTTTGATGTAGGCTTGTAACAAGGTGATCCCGTCCACTGATGGTTCAAAAAGGGGACTATTGACATAAGCTTCCAATTCTTCTTCATTTTGGAAGAGTTGAACGCCTAACCCCTTACCTGCTCGATTATGCTTGGTAATCAAAGGATAGATGTTCAATTTTCTTGCGGCTTCAATAATGTTCTCTTGCCCTAAAACCGCAACTGTCGCAGGAGTCTCGATACCAGATTCGTTTAACTTCAAATATTGTTTGACTTTACTAATTTCAAGGTTGATAGCACCAGTACCATTCACAACTTTGCGCCCGTGTGCTTCTAACCAAGTAATCACCTGCTCTGTAAATTCTGGCGCATAACGATGTCCTCTTGTGTGAGAAGAGGCAGACATGCGATTGTAAAAGATACCTTGCGGCGGTGGGCTTTGCAAATCTAAAATCCCACTAGACAGATCCCATAGTTCATAAGGGACTTCTAGTTCTTCCAACCATTTGACCAAATGCTGGGTCCATTCAAGATTCTCATGGATTACATAAACTTTTGCTTCACTCATTACTTATAAACTCCTTAAGAAAAGCTGACTGATAATTGGCTTTCCTTTTCTTCTTCTAAAATATATCCTTCTGTTTTTTCGATAACGCTAACTGTTAAAATTTGACCCAAAACATTGATCATGGTACGGCCAGCATTGACAAAGAAATCAACTGCAAAAATCAAGGCTACTCCTTCAACTGGCAAGCCCAATTGAGGTGCTGCAGCTAATAGAACTACGATAGCTCCTGATGGCACAGTTGCTGCAGTTTTTCCAATCAAAGTCAACAATAAAACAGTAAACAAGAGACTTGATAAAGAAAATTGAATACCATAGGCGTGGGCGATAAAAATTGTCGCTACTGAGAAATAAACCGCTGCTCCTTCTAAGTTAAAAGTATATCCTAAAGGAACAACTAAATCAATTGTATGCTCGTCATGCCCCTGTTTTTTCAAATCTTTAAGAAGTGATGGCAAGACAACACTAGAACTACCCGTAACAAAGGCCAGTGTCAAGAGACTCCAATTTTCACGAAAGGCTGACAAATACGGAACTTTAAAGAAGACGGCAATCAAAGGGAAAATAAGAAGAACCAAAACAGCATAAGCCAAATAAGTTCCAATTACAAATTGACCAAGTCCAATCAATTTATCAAGGCCAGTAGTGGCAACATCTTTGGCGATAAATCCAAAAATTCCAATCGGTGATAATTTGATAATTACTGCAACAATTTTGTAGATGGCTTCAATCCAGATTTGGAAACCTTGGATAATTTTCTGAGATTTCTCTGATTTAAGATTACCGATTCCGTAACCAAGAAAGATGGCAAACACGATAATTGGCAAGAGGGCACCTTCTGAAAGAGACTTGACGATATTTGATGGAATAAAACCAAGCAAAAATTCGCTAAATTTTACATTATTGGCAATTCCATCAAGGTTACCACCAGTTTGACCGATATTCACTCCTTGACCAAATCCTAAATAGTAACTAGCAAATACAAACAAAAGAGTAATAGCAGTTGTTACTACGAAAAAGTAAACCAAACTCTTGGTCAAGATTTTCCCAAAAGATTTTTTCCCGATAACACCAGCTACCGCAACAACGATAGTTGGGAAGATTAAAGGAATGATAACCATATTGATCAATTTAATAAAGGCTTGACCTAAAAATTGATAAAAGCCTGCAAATTGTGGCCAGATGACTGCAGCAATCACACCCAAGACCAAAGCCACCAATAATTGGATACCAAGTGAGAGTTTTGACCATAACGTAACTAATTTCATAAGAAACTCCTTTGTTTTATTTGCTACTCATTCTACTACTATTCTTCACTTCTGACTAATATATATTTTCTATGGTGAACATAAAAAAGATTTATATTGAGGATACAAACTACCATTGTATCGAACACATGATTTATTCTGATCAAGCAGGAATTATAAAATCTGTTTCTTATCAATGATTTTTTGCTAAAACAGTGATAAATCAAGGAATTTACTTTTCTATTCTCAAAATTTTATGATACAATAATGGTATGATTTTAATGAAACTTGCTTCCATCTTGCTTTTGGTACTAACCTTAGCTCTGGCGATTATTTTAAGCAGACTCTTTAAGTTAAAGAAAAGGGGCATCAATGCTGCTGATTTAGCTTTTCCTTTTCTAATTTTTGAATACTATTTGATTACGGCTAAGATGTTTACACACAATCAACTTCCAGTATTGGGAACGGCCTTATCAATACTAGCAATTGTGCTAGTCTTTTTCTTCTTAAATAAAAAACGTAGTTTTTATTATCCAAAATTTATTAAATTCTTTTGGCGAGCTGGATTTTTACTAACACTGCTCATCTATATCATCATGATTGTTCAAATTTTCGTGATGAAATAGTCAACTATTACAATATAGCCCACCAACACCTCGATCTTGGTTTCTAGATATTCCTAAGAGGGGCTTTTCTAATGAAATTTTAAAAAAGATTATAAAAAATGTATAGGAGATGAATCAAGTGAAAAAAACGCTCTTGGCAAGCGCCATTACGCTTTCAGTTTTTGGTCTAACAACCAACCTTAGCTATGCTGAGGAAAACAAAGTACAATCAACCCCAGTAGAAACAACACACAGTGAAACCTCTACTGACCAAGTAGAGAAAAATAGTCTTCCTGCCAAGGAAGCTGAACCTTCAACTGAAGCAAATGCCAATCAAACGACAAATCCAGCTAAGAAAGAAGAAGACAAGTCACCAGAAGTTCAAAAAGAAGGTTGGGTATTAGAGGAAAACATCTGGCGCTTCTATGAAAATAATGCCCCTGTTCTTAACTGGAAAAAAATCCACGGAAAATGGTACTACTTCAACAAAGATGGCATCATGTTGAGCGATACTATTTTTGACGGATATATCCTTACTAGTAGCGGGGCCATGGTCGATTCTGGTTGGAGTAAACTCCAAGAAAAATGGTATTACGCTAACGCTTATGGAAAAATTTCTCAACAAAAATGGGAAAAGATCGGTGGTGTCTGGTACTATTTTGATCAAGACGGTGTCATGCTCAGCAACACGATTTTTGACGACTATCTGTTTACTAATAGTGGTGCCATGGCTGAGAGTTCTTGGGTAAAACAAGATGGACAATGGTACTATGCCCTTGCTTCTGGTAAATTAATCAAAAATAAGTGGGACAAAATTAGTGGGACCTGGTACTACTTTAACAAAGACGCCACTATGGCAAACAACCAATGGCAAGGTAGCTACTACCTAAAAGCTAGCGGTGCTATGGCTGAAAAAGAATGGATTTTCGATAAAAACTATGATAGTTGGTTCTACTTGAAATCTGGTGGTACCTATGCAGCGCGTCAATGGGTTGGTTCATACTACCTCAAGGCAGGTGGCTACATGGCTAAGAGCGAATGGATTGACGATAGTTACTATAAAGCTCGCTACTATGTAGATGAAAATGGAGTCTATGTTACAGGTACCTATAAAATCGATGGGAAAGACCAGCAATTTCAAAGTGATGGAAAATGGCTTGGAGAAGCTTCTACAAGCCACGGGTTTGAAAAGGGGAAATATAACAATATCATCTTCCTAGATCCAGGCCATGGTGGTAAAGATCCTGGAGCATCTTATTATAACATCACCGAAAAAGAACTGAACATGCAAGTTTACCAAAAGCTACGCAAGGAGCTTGAAGGACTCGGCTATACTGTTCTTTCTTCAAGAGACAGTGATGTCTTTGTAGACTATGTCACCGAACGTTCAAGAATGGTTAATAAGACTGACTCAGATATCTTTATTAGTATTCACTTCAATGCTAGTGGTAATCCAGCTTCAAACAGAGCTGGAATCCAGACTTATTCTTATGAAGAAGCTGCTGGTTATCCTTCTAAGATCAATCCTTACTGGCATAACCACCCTGACAGAATCAGTGAAAGCAATCGCCTCGCGGCAGATATCCACTCTTCACTATTAGCTGAAACTGGTGCTAAGGATGCAGGTCGTCTACGAAGTAGTTTTGCTGTCCTTCGAGAAACTAATAAACCAGCCGTTCTATTGGAATTGGGATATATTGACAATTTCAATGAGAATCAACAAGTCCGCAGTGATGCCTACCAAAACAGATTGGTTGCAGGTATTGTAAAAGGGATTCAAAAATATTACGCAGGTCAATAAAGAAAAAATCTCGAGAAAATCTCGAGATTTTTTTGTATTATTTTTCTTACTTATTGGCTTCAGGAAAAAGAAATCCAATTCCAACGCAAGCCAAGACTCCAGCACCGATAACCAAACCGCTTGAAAGTGGCAAGATATCAAGAATGGCATTGGCGATGATAAAGGCAATAATCAAGCTCATGAGACTGGCCTTGTAATCTTTTTTCACCAAATTCTCAAGGGTAAAAAATAGGAATAAACCTACTGGAAAGAGGGCCCAGATATTGACATCCAAACTTGGCCATCCAACAAAACCAAAATACAAAACTGCTACTGCAACGACTAAAAATCCGATACCTACTACTTTTTTCATGATACGACCTCATTTTCTATTTTGTTAGGAAGTTTTATCTCCCTTTAACAATTACAACTATAACAGAAATAAAAATCGCAAACAATAGCTTTTGTCTATGTGGCAGACATGATAGACTATGTGGTCAGAATTTTTCTAAAAAAGAAGCCATTGCTGGCTTCTTTTCATTCATTTTTCATTTTTCTTTAGACTCTAAAGCTGATTTGATGGCATCACGATCAGCTTTCAATTTCGCTAAATTCTTCTCTTCTGATTCTAATTGGCTCGTATCTGGTTTAACACGATAGTAAACATTTTCTGGATGCATCAACATTCCTTCATATTGTTGTCCTGCAAAGAGTCTATCCTCAGTGTGATTGGAATTGTCTGTTATTTTTCCATCACCACCAGGTTCCATGACAACACCACTTGGTACAACAACTACCACAAACCCTCCCGCCTGAGAACCTTTTGCCCAAGCACCAAGGGCTACTGTTTCTGGGTTGCGATCATTCTGACTTTTTGATACTTTCAATTCAACAATAGACTCATGCTTTTGATCATTGTATATCCAAGAAGATTGGACTTCCCCTGAATCATTAATGATATATTCATTACCAGACTGTGTCCGCCAAGTACCCTCTAAACTTGAAAAATCATTATTTCTGAGAGCTTCAATATCTAATTTGGGAACAGAAGCTTCTTTTTTTAATTGACTAACATGCTGCTCCGATTCTGAGATCTTGGTATCCAAATCAGCCAATTGCTCCTTTAGCTTTTGAATTTCTTCTTCCTTTACCTTATCCTTATCATCCTCTTTCCCTTGACTTTTTGTCGTCTCTTCAGTCTTAGATGAGGAAGAAGTTTGATTTGCTTCTTGCTTAAGATTAGGTGAATTTAAAAAGATGCTAGCAACAATGATTATAACTAGAGCTGTTATGGCAAGACCGATATACATTTTTATATTATTAATTGTGGAAAGGGTTTCTGCCAATCTAGATGAAGTCCCTTTTCGACCATGGGTCTTCTCAACATGTTTCATCCGTTCTTTCTTGTTCATGATACTCCTCCTCATTTTGATGAGTATTGATGATTCTAATAAACTAATATAATATTTATTTTATTGCTCTTTCTTATGCCGATTGCAGGGATAAGAAAATATCTCAGAAATATTGTATTATCAATGCTTTTGATACACTTGGTCAAATTTTGGTCAATGAATTTGCTTTTATTTTTCTTCTTTAATCGACCAATAACTGCCTAACTGTATCATACTCTTTATCGATCACTTCTTGCAAAACATGACCATATGTTCTAATAATTTGCTGAATATCTTTATGTCCCATCAGCTTTGCTACTATCCATATATCCACCCCCTTTGCAAGTAGAAATGAACCGTAGGTATGTCTACCTGAAGTTGCTGACATTTCTTGACTACCAATTCCAAGTTCTGATAAACAAACTCTTAAATATTTATTAAGACCTGCATTTGTTGGGATTCTATATCTTCTATCATAAAAAACTAAATCTTCTTTATTCAAATCTTCACGATCATAAAGAACTTTAGACTGTTCTGCTTTTAAATCTTCTAGAACTTGCAATAATTTTTCATCAACAGGAATCTCTCTAACAGAGGTTTTCGTCTTTGGGGGAGTAAACTCTTGTCGATCTCCTGAAAATCTTCTATATGTTTTAATGGTCTTGTTTTCAAAATCAATGTCAGACCAGCATACTGCCATACCTTCTCCAACTCTAAATCCAGTCTTAAATAAAAAGTATAATAGATAAGCCATCACCGATTCTCGATAATTAAATTTTGACCGTAGATGAGATAACAAACTTTTATAGTCAGAAATACTATGGAGATATTTATCATCAATATCTTTACCAGACAGACCAAATATTTTTACACCTTCAGTAAAATCATTCAAAACTAGACCATTTCTCTTGCTAAAATTGACTACTGTTCGAATATCAGCATTTAATCGACTCACATGATCTTTAGTTACTTGTTCACCATATTCATTCAATTTAGACTGATATTCTTTATGATTAATTTGAACTGCAGGTATGTCGGAAAAGATTTTCTCCATCATCTTTCCTCTATAAGAATAGCCTTCTTTTGTCGATTTTGCCTTTTCTGATGGAAGAATCACTAAATCATACCAATCCTGCCAAAGCTCATACAGTGTAGCCTTACTATCGAATTTGATTGTATAGTTTGATTGAAATAATTTCCTCTCTTTTTCCTGCGCTTCGTTCATAGCCTCACGTTTTGTTCTAAAACCTGAATTTGTTGCTAGAACTTTTCCTTCCTTATCAAATATTCGATAATCCCAAAGTTTGTTTTTTCCGCGCTGTCTATAACTTGCCACATTAACCCCTTTCCGAATGGCAACTTTCTCCATTCTATTATAACATTAATAATATTTTTTTATAATTTTTATCAAAATATTCCCTTGTTTTTCTTGCTAAAAATCTATAAGGTGATCCCTTACTTTTCGGATATAAGACAAATCCTTCTTTATTTTGCTCAATATCTAATTCATTTTTGATTGTTGGATTCAATAAAATATCATTTACCAATTTTGTTTTACTAATAGATAATAATTCCTCAACCTTATCAATAGTCCACCATTGACCAATTTCTTCTTTCTGGATTAAATCTAGATACTCGGAACGACTGATCAAAACCATATTAGAAGGAATTGGAACTTCAATATTAAATACTTGTTTCGACTCTTTCATTTACTACTCCTTATACAACAAAAAAAAACAAGCCATTTCTGGCTTGAATTTATTTTCTTAATACTCACTTTTTTGATATTCATCCCATAAAGCTTGAAGTTCATCTGCATTTTCTAAAACATACTGCCTTACAATCTTCATATCTTTTGATTTCAATCTACCATCTCGAAGCTCTCCAGTCAAAAACATTGAACCTACTTCCTCACCATGGATATAGATATGAATATGTGCCTTCTGACCTTTATGATTATGCTCATTCGGACGAATCTCAATACCATATTTCAAAAAAGAATACTTAGGCATGTAACAACCCCACGTAGTCCTTCCACGTTTCAAGGTAGTTATCACGATTCAATTCAATTTGTTTTTGAGCAAACCGAATATCATAATCAGCCAAGTCCAAGTCCTCTAAGACTTCACCTGTAAGAATATTAAAAGTTCCAATCAATTCTTCATCATCATACATACGTAAAATAGGATTATTGGGATTTTTAAAAATATCTTCTTTTGTGACTTCTAGATTTGTAACACCAAACTCTTTAATCATGATTCATTCCCCTTTCACTTTCTTTTATTATATCACATTTTCAATTATTTTATAATTGTTCTAACAACTTCTCTATATTTGGAAAATAAGTATAAGCTACTCCTCTAGTAAAATCAAAAGAGTAACCTTCCTCAACTGACACAGATACACTCGCATAATTTCTTCTTGGTAATTTTTTATTAACATGACTCCCTTCATAATCATAAATAACTTTAACAAACTTCGCATTTTTTATAACTTCAACTATCATAGTTTCAATACCATGATCAGTTACAGAGTCAGCAATAAACTCTATAGATTCTTGATTTTCACCTAACCTACTAGCTAACTTCACAGCATAGATTTTTAATAATTCTACTTGATCCATTTTAACTCCTTAAACCAACAAAAAACAAGGCAAGTTTTACCCTGCCTTGACTAATTTTGTGCTACTTAACTTTTCGTTTTCCAAAAAATGTCGCAACTAAACCAACAAATCCCCAAATAGTTGCAAAAATTGTGCTAGCTGTTCCAGTATTTGGAAGAACTTTTAGTTCCCCTTCCTTATCTTTCAAAGCGATTGTTCCATCTTTTTGTTTGACTGCTCCCACTTCATAAGGCTCTTTTTCTACATAATTACCTTCACTTTCTTCTACAACTACTTTGCCTTTATTAGTGCCTACAATCTTATATCCTGTATTTGTTTCGATAGGTTTTTCCTTAATTTCTTCTTTAGTCACATTCAAGGGTTTAGGTTCTTCTTTTTCTTTTACTCCAACATTATCCTCTGCCTTTTGTTTTTGTTCCTTCACTTCTGGAGTATCTTCTTTATTTGGTTTCGTATTTTCTTCTCCCTCTTTTGATTTATCCGAAGTTGAATCAGAAGATTTTTGATCTACTTGTTTATCATCACCTACATTTTCAATAGGTTTTTCTTCTTTAGATTTATTGGTAGAAGGACTTGTTGGCTCCACAACTACTCCTGTATGATCGTGTTCCTGATTCTTATTAGTATCTTTTCCAAGTTCTTCAGATGGTTTATCTTTTTTTGGTTGTTCTGTTGGCATTATCTGCTCTACAACTACTCCTGTACTATCCTTGTCCTCTTTTTTATCCACACTTCCACCCAAATCTAGATTTTCATTTACTGTTGGCGCTGTAGACTCCTTAGGAGCTTCTGCAGGTTTTTCTGAAACTACTAAACCTGAATTATCATTTGAAGTTGAACTATTTCCACCCAAATTAATTTCGTCTGCTAAAATTCCATTTGCGACTGAACTCAATACAGCCACTGACAACAATGTTACAAATTTTTTATTCATTTTTTTCCTCTTTTCTTATTTACCAATTACATATAAAAAGTTTTTTGCTTGGTCAGCAGTAAAGACTCGATAATCTGTAATTCCTGTTCCTTGCATTGGTTGAATCACATTACATTCAGAAATCAATATCGAGCCATCATCTTTAACATCTTCGACAAAGGCAACATGACCATAAGTTGCATGACTACCTGCTTGTCCTCCTTGAAACGAAACAGCAGAATGTTTAGTCGGTGTATTTGTCACCTCATATCCATCCTTGTGTGCCCAGTCCTGACCATTTCCCATATACGGATCAAAGTTTATTCCAAATTCTTTTGCCCGATTGAAAACATACCAAGTACATTGACCATACGGATAAGACTGAGTGATATAGCCATCTTGATTTATTTCCTTATCAATCGAAAATCCACTAGGTAATTCAGTCGAAACCTGACCAAATGGAACATCTACGCTACCTGCTATTGAATTGCTACTTGATGAACCATCTGATTCAATCGTACCTTTAAAGACTTCATACCACTTCTTACTGTCCTTTTCCAGCTTCTCTAGTTTTGTTTGACCGTCTGATAACAATACACCTTCATAATGTTCAGACCAATACTTGGCACTTTCAAAAGGATCAGTTGCCTTTTGCATATAATCTTTGACTTTTTTATAGCCATGATTTAATTCATAGCTCATTAGTTCCAGCTCTACTGTACTATCCAAAGTACGAGAACTTGCATTTCTCCATCTATCACCATTGATAGTATTATCCCAACCTGACCATTGGAAATATCCAGCAACTCCACCTGAAGGATTCGTTAGTTTAGGATCAAATCCACTTTCTCTTTCAGCATTTGCAAGAGAACCACTAGCACCCTCTAAAGTAAATTTCTCTTTAGATAGTTGCCAGTTAAGAATCTTAATGACATCTTCTGCACGTTCCACCGATATATTCGCTTTTTGAGCTACTTCTTGTGCTGTTAAACGTGTTCTCTTTCCAGTCGTACTATCAGATGGACTACCTGAAGCAACACCTACAAATCCAATCATCAGAATCAAGATTAGAAATAAGGGTAGAATTGTCGCAATTATAGAACCAAAAATCTTTGCGTATTTTTTAGCTATCACTTCCTACCCCTCTTTCTTTCAATATTTACATTTGGAAGTTCTACTTTTTTATCTCTTCCCTTTTTCTTTAAACTACTAATCTTACCTCCTTTCATTCTTTTACTTTTCGGAGAATTAATCTTTGGTTTTTGAGGTGAAACTTTATTCAAAGGATTCACTTGATTCATTCTCTTGTCTACCTTGGCTTGAAATTCTGCTTTCTTTCTGGCCAAACGTTTTTCTCTCAAACGTTTCACCTCATTACGAGAACTATTTTTCATTTTCTCATGATAATCTGCCTTTGTTCCAAAAGATTTTCTTTTTGAATTTAAGTCTATAAACTTATTCGATTCTTGATTTCTAAACGCATTTGTACGGACTTCATAAAGGAAAGACATCGCTCTATTTCCTTTTTCTTTCAGAGCATTAACCGTACCTGTTGTTCTATGTTTGACAGTCGCATAACCATCTCTAACTCTACTATAAGTTTCATTTTCGTTAGTATCAGATACCTGTTCTTTAGCCAATCCTTGTTTTTTATCCAGGTTATTAGTTGGCGAGCTTAAATTTTTAAGACGAGCTTGTAGACTTTCTTTCCCCATCTTCAAACCACCTTTTGCAAACTGACCACTAACTACTAATCCGTCTTTACCTGTCCTATACAATTTCTCTCGAATCGTTTTAGTTCCTTTATTCAGATTAAGTCCATTCATTCGACTAACAGGCAAACGCCCAATTCGTGAGAACATAGATAAAATCATTGCTCTATTCTTAATCATTAAAACTAACAATATCGCTTTTACAAATATCACAACTAATACATTTTCACCAACTGCATAGCCAATGAAATCTGTTAAAGAATTATAGAAGAATACAAACAATGTTGTAGCTAATAATGTTACAGATGATAAAATCAACATAGATATAGCTTTTTTATTGAATCCATGAATCAAATGTTCCATCTTTGGAAATAGACTGATCAATAAAATAAATGGCAATATCAAAATTAAAAAGATATAAACCATTAAAAAGAAAAATCGTGATAATCCTAAAACAAGATAAACACTACCAACTACAATTACATCAACCAGTGAAGCAAAAGCATAGCTAAATTTTGCTCCCCACTCATTTTTCAACATCTTATTTTCAGGATCTTTGTCTTTGGCAATATCCTTAATTTTTTTCTCACCGACAAGATGATCTCCATCACCCTGCTTATATCCAGCTAAATCTTCAAATTCCTTATCAGATAGTTGAAATGAACCATCTTCCTTTACTGGAGAGTTCATATACTTATAAGCCTTGATAATAGTATCATTAAAATAAGCATCAATCTCATTGGAACTTTCTGAAGTCAGAGTTTTTGTTATCTCGCCATTAAGCGTAATTGTTGTTGTTCTAAATCCATCATATAAGTGAGCCAATAAATATTTATTTTGACCGTCCACATTGAATCTTATAAAATATAAACCAATAAGAGTATAGATCAGTACCATTTTAATAAATGATTTCATCACACTACCCTTACCAGTCGCAAACAAATACAATAGATAAACTGCCATACTAGCACCAACAACATAAACAACTTCTTTACTGAATAGAGAAGAAAATACTTTACTAGAATTGTCTATCGTATTATTCAATAAAGAAGTTATATCACTCATTCCATCAACTGCACCATAAATACCAGCAATAATCCAAAAGATAAATTTTGATACCCAAAATACAGCTTGCACAATCGAATTGAAGAAATAATTCATATTTGAATCAAATCCAAAAAATTTCTTATCAAAATAAACCTTACTAGTCAAATCAGACATTTTGGACTTATAATTTTCAAAAGTCAATTTACTTGATTCTTCTTCTTTTTTCTTTAAGACATCTTGTGTTTCTTTTGCCTTTTTGGCATTATCCAGTATTTTTTTTGCATTTTCAGCAGGATCGGTTAATTTTGGAGTATTTGTATTTTTATCAAACTCAATAATATTAAAATTATTATTCGATAAAATTGGCTCAGTAGCACTAGCTACAAAAGGAAAGAAAAATATAGACAAAATAAATCCTAATAAAATATTCCTTCTCATTTTTCCCCCTTACTGTACTGATACTAAACTAGATTCAACTGTTTCAAATAATGGTAAAAACTCAGGGAAAATTGTACCATCTACTGTAATACGTTCTTTTCGTCCGAAAGTATCGTAATAGATACATTGACCCATTGTTTGATTTTCTAACCACGCTCTTGATAATTCATCATTTTCAACTCGTAAATGTTCCAGTATTGCTTCTGTTTCTGTATGTTCAGGAAAAGCAAAGACTGTACCAAATCCAGTTGTATCATCACTTGTTTTCAAGTCTTTTACAGATTGAGTCACCAATACCAAGAAATTGTTAAAGGAACGTCCTGTACGTTTGATACGGTTAACTACTTGTCGTCCAGCAGGAGTTGACATAATCTGCCATGCTTCATCAAGGAATAACATTGTTTCCTTATCTTTCTCACGTTCACCAAAAATCGCACAGAAATAAGTTAAAGCATACATAACGGTCAAACTTCTCAACTGAGTTTCAGTCATTTCAGCTTTATTTGTACCTTTAGGCATATCAAGACCCGTAATTTCAACAATAATCACTTTATCATCTGTTTTCAAAACTTCTTGACTACCATCAGAGAAGCACAAAGATAGCAGTGAATTCTTTGAAATTCTCTTCAGGAAATAGCCAGCAGTAGCAACTTCTTCTTTTGCATTGCTTTCCAATTCTGCAAATACCTGCAACATACCAACCTTTTCACCAGTATTTCTACGCTCAAATACCTTATCAATCGCATCTAACAGATAGGGTTGAATCTTGATATAAGAATCTTTATCCAATACAGAAGCTACAAGTACTGTTGCTAATTCTGTCAACTCTCCTTCGTCTTCTAAAAATGAGAATGGATCAAGAACCCCTCTATTTTCCTCTTTTCGCATATCCAAAGTGATAAAACGAATAGAGTGTATAAATTTTTGAAGTGGTTTATAAGTACCAGCTTTTTCTAACTTAGCTAAAACTGACAAAAACTGTTTCTTCATTTCAGCTTTGGGATCGACATATAATACTCTAGCCTTAAATAGAGCATGAAAAACAAATAATAACTTTGTCAAGAAAGATTTTCCATTCCCAGTCGCACCAGTAATAGCTGTATGAGGATTGCTTGTCTCCTTTCCATGAATACCAATTTTATTCGCTTGTAGCAAGTTCGTAAACACAATATTGGTACTTGAATCCAAAGCACGTTTAAAATCTCCAAACCATGAAGCAATTTCTTTATCAATTCGAGCAATAGGAAAGCCAATATCTGTACCTACTTTTTTCTTTGTAAAGAAAAGATTCTCACATAATCCACGCAGACTTGAATATTGTAAATAACTTTCTCTTTTATTATCAATCAACTCTGTCAAACGACACTTATAGAATAAATAAACTTGATCTGCAACAGCCTTGACAATTTCAACTTCCATATCTTTCAATCTTGAAGCTAATACATCATACTTCACATTCAATTCTTCAATACTGTCACCAGTAATCTGTAACAAGTGAAGATACGTTACCATCAATTCCTTATTATCATGCTTCTCTTGAAAATCTTCTAACAACTCATGACTTTCCAAAACTTCAATCTTTTGAACATCATCATTCTCAGCAGTTTCATTTACTGTATTCCCAAGATTTTTACGTTTATTTCTTGCTTTTGTGCTCAAAGAATAGATTCCACTTCTTGTTGAAAAACGAACTTTCAACACACTATTGACAGGAAAACCAATATTCTTAATTTCCTCTAGTAAATGTAGATAAGAAACGTTTTTGGGATAAGCATATACAGGAATCGTTGCAACATAACTTTCTTCTTCACCATTGATCAGCTTCAAAGCATTTCCAGCACCAACTTCAATAATTGTTTCGTCCACATTCTCAATCGAATTTTCAAGCGCAACAATTTCACTTTCCTTATCATAGTATTGACCATTCAAAAAATGAATTCGATTCAATAGCTCTAAATCAGTTTTTTCAACTTCCTTAATAGTTAAAGCGTGTAACTTTGTTTGAATTAATTCTTTCTGTTTTTCCCAATCCTTCCACCATTCAACTTTCGGCAACTCCTCAAAGCCAATCATTTTCATAATTGTTCTTCGGAAAGTCATAATTGTCTGCTTAATCGTCACCTTAAAATCAGACGACACGTTGACCGACTTTAAAGGTACAACTAAATAATCTCTTGATTCTGTTAAATATGTAACTTCTTCCTCTAGCCTTTCTTCTAGTTTTGAAATCACATAATTTCCTAACGGACTTGTACCAACATCTTGTTCAATATCCTGAGATAGTAAAGCTATCTTCTTTGCTAAATCTAAATCAAAGTTAATAGTATGAATCGCAAGATCATTGTATTCAGCAACACTAGACAAATTATTAAATACTAGGTCTTTGCTGTCCTCTTTCTCACCATCTTCAATCGTATTGATGACTTGTGGCTCTACTTCAAATACAGCCAGCACACTTCCATCTTTTAAGAGAATCAAGCTATCATCTATCGCCCAGATGTTATTCGTTAATTCCACGATAAATTCTTCTCACTTTCTCATATTTTTTTCCTTTACATAGATACATTGTTGTCCGTTCTCTATCATACTCAACCCAAAACTTGAAATAGTCTACTAGAAATCGAAACAATGTTTTTCCATCAATCTTATTCTCAGATAATATGTTTCCACACCACCAACCAGCAAACAATGAAGTTACAAAACGAAAACCCCAATCCAATAAGGGTACATACCCTAGTAAGAACCATACTAAAACAAAACTTACTAGAGTATAGACTATAGTCGACATTTTTATCGCAAATGGTAAACTGAAATCCTCATTTATTTTATGTACCCAAATAGGTTGTTTAAAAGCAGTAGTATAAACATAGAGTTTTTTATCTTCCCTCCTCATAACATTTTCCTACTTGAATAATTCAAGGGCTTTAGACCAAATAGGCTTCGTAGCATTTAATACTGTCTCAGGATTTTCAAAAAAGAAAAGAATGAATCCTGCAACCAAAACAATCACAACAAGTTTTCCTAACTGCTGCTCCTTCCATGCTTTAAGAGCCTTCATACCAGCAAAAAATGCGACTGCTGGAACACCAAGTTTTGATACTAAAAATTGAAACAATGCCATTTATTCTATTCTCCTTTTTCTTCCTTTTTATTAAAATCAGATGGAATTATGTGTTCCATCTTTTCTACAAAATAACTATCTTTATCTTGTCGTAACTCAAAACTAAAATTTTCGCTATGAGTTGTCCCAGCAACATCAAGAGTGATTTGAGCATAAGCAAGTATTTTCCCATCTTTTTCCTTGAAATAGGTATAATCCAAACTCTTGAATGTTGCTCCACCAATAGACTTAATTCCACTAGAAATCAAATCTAAGTTTGCTTGACTAGTCGTATAATTTTTAAAGAACAATTCCATGAAAGATACCAACTTTTTACGTTTTCCTTCTTCCATTTCATCATTCGCAACTAGAGATACATGATTCTCTTTTTCTACCCCATCAGCTTTAAAATCACTTACAGGAGAAAACCAAGACAATCCAGATACATAATACTTACCATTTTTTTCACCGTAAGGAATCGAAAATTCAATCCCTACTCGCTGGCTTTTATCTCCATTTTTTGTATCATAGATCACACGGTAAACAGCAATTCCATCTTTAGCACTTAACATTCGAGCACTAACAAGATTCATTTCCTGTTTTGTCTGACCTTGATTTTTTACATCAGGAACACTTCCATAATAGTCATTCAGTTTGGAGATATTTTCATCAGATGATCCAGCTTGTGAATCATAAGTAAAATATCTACTCACATAGCCATCTAAAAACTGTTCCAAAGTTCGATCTGTTTCTTTTCTTGCTTCGACAACAGGAGATTCAGAAAGTCTTGCTTTCATTTTTGCAGTAGTCGATAAAGAAACAAACATAGAAAAAGCTCCGAATAAGACAAAAAAAGATAAGCCAGCTAAAAAAATCAAATTCGATTTTTTCTGGCTTATTTTTTTAATCTTTAACTGTTTGTCTTTTCGTGGCTTCTTTAAAAACATATTCCTCATTAAAAAGAAACCTTTCTATAAAATCCATTAGGAGTATTCAAAACTTCTCCTTGGTTAATAAATCCTTGAAATACTGTCACCCAATTCCCACACTTAAAAAAATAATCAATAACCGATTTATAATCTAACTCTTTCGTCAATTCAAAAATTGTATCAACTTCATCTTTAGAACAAAATCTATAATAAGTCGTTGCAATTTTTGTCACAGGAATATAACGCTGTAATTGAAATTTGACAATGTATTCATCACCATCATATAATTCCAACACTGCTTTCTTCAGCAAGTAAACCTCATCTAAAGACATAATCTTATCTACTTCCCAATCAGAAATCCCACAAATAAAAAAATTATCTTTTTCAATTCCTCTATCTTTCATTCTTTCTAGGATTTGATCTCGACTGTACTTCATAATATCCAATTCACAAAGAAATTCAAAATTACCTTCGTTCAGAACCCTTATATTCGCTATCATCTTGATACAAAGTAACCTTTATCAACAAAGCTACCACCTTCTGAAAGGCGAACATCACGTCCATACTTTTCATAGTCTAAATAGAGTTCTAATTGTTCCCTTGACAATTCAACACCCATATCATCTACAAGATATTCACCCAGTTCTCGATCAGTTGTAATATCAGGATAAAACCAGCAATCATCAAATTCAGCATTTAATAAATCCTTTGGATCAGAGCTATTTGATTCAATGAATGATAAAATAATATCTTCATCTACATTTTCCAACTTTTCAGCAAGTTCATTTGCTAAATCCAAATTCAATCGTTCACAATCCAAATCAGGCAATCCCTCAATCGAATCAAATGTAACCTCAATCTCTTGACCTTCATAGCCAAAGCGTTCAGCAAGTTCTTCAATAGAAATCGGAAGCAAAACTCGTATAGCAATTCCTTTATAATCAACTAAAACCATTAAATCCATTTTTATTTCCCTCCTTTACTTTCTACTGCAACAAAAACCAACTATCGCCCTCATGACCTAAATAGGTATATGATTCACTCAAACGATTGATGATTTCTTCTTTATGTTCTTCTACATAAGCAAATAATCGCTCTTCATTGACTAACTGCTCATATTCTTCATGGTTTATAATTTTAGCAAAATCAATCAATGATTCCTTCGTATCAACTTCTGTAAATGAATTGATTGCTACATTATCAGGATTACAACCTTCAAATTCTTTAAACTCCACACCATCAAAACATTCATCTAACTTAGCAATAACTTTCTCAGGTAAATCCAATAAGGTTTTCCCATGCACATAGTTTTTACATACATCAGAAAAATTATCGTAAACTACTTTAACACTCATTTAACTCTCCTTCCAAAAAATAAAAAGGAAGCCATAATTGACCTCCTTCACAATTTTCATTAAATTGAAGCTGAACGCTCAAAACTACAACCAATCGCAAATGCTCGATTTGTAACTTTATTAAGTTCCTTATTCATCGCATAATAACTAGACAGGTCTTTCTTGATACATTCAATAACTTGATACGGTAGTTGCAATTCTTCTTCATTTTTAAGAAGTGCACTCAATTCACCAGCCATAGTCCATGCTTGCTTAAATTCTTGATCCTTCAGTTTTTTTGCAAGTTCATTCGACAAATCAATAATTTGTTTATCTTTTCCAGCTAAAGCCATTTTTAATACCTCTTTCCTTTCATTTTTATCTTTTACATTTTCTAATTAGACAGGCTGGGGAACGTTTCTTAACTTTCATATTCACATCCACCCCTCTAAATGAAATCGTTGAATCAAATTCAAACATTCATTTTCCATTTCTTCTTTGCTCCTTCTCAACAATCCAAACCATAATAGTTTTCGTTTTACATCAACTTGACTTGCCAAATATGATTCGTACTCAGTAATCAATCGTTTCAATTCAATCCAATCATTCCTTTTTTTAGTTTGATGATATTTCTGAGATTGAAATTCAATATAAGCTTGATACTCTCTTGCTAATTTACTATCTGTCAAACCATCATAAAAATTTCTTGCAGGAATCAAATATACAATTTTTTCAATGTCTTTATAGTCAATCATTCTGCCCTCCCTAACTGATTTTGAAGAAACTCTAATTCTTTTCGCTGTCTAGGTGTAAGTTCTCCTGAATCCATTATCTTTTTCATATTCTCTTGCATGAACATTCGATCAATCTCAGACACAAATAATAATGAATTAGAAACCCTTTCTACCAACCATCTAATCGTCCTTTCCACTGAATAAGGTTCAGGGATAACTGTTAGTCTGACTGCTTCATGATTTCCGAAAAGTTGTTGCCACTTGCTATCATACTTTCTAAAACCATGTTCATCAGTACCATCATAGATTTGTATCGCTCCTTGAAAAATTGACCTCGTTAATTCTGCAATCTCACTACCAGCTAAGACTTCTGAAACGAATGCCCTAGCTTTTCCTTGCGAAAAACGAACTTCATAGCGATTCCATATCCTAAACAGTCTGACACTAGCTGATACGCTAATTCCTTCTTTCTTTGCTATCTCGTATCTCTTTTCATAAAAGTTAAAATACATTTCAGATTGACGACTACCAAGATAGATTGATAAGCCTTGCCTATTTTCTGATTCAAATGGATTTTCAAAATCAAATCCTCCACCACCGACAAATGAAAAGCTCTTCAAATAAGGTGATACAATCTCTTGTTGATAGTATCTAGTCACTAGTGTTGACAAATCAAAATTCTCCTTCGTATCCTCCATTGCCATTTCATCAACTGCAACATCTATTCGAGTTACACTAAAATCGCCTCCATAACACTTCTGAAACCTTTTTATAAAGTCAGGCCACGTTAGGTTACTATTTTCAAGATACATTTCTAATTGACGACAGCCTTGACCACTTAATTGAACCGTAATCCTATTTTTATCCTCTCCATTTTCACTAAAGCAAGAATTAAAGCCGAAAAACCAAATATCACCATAACGATACAACAGTTCATATTTCATAAATGAAGTTGTTTCAGGTCGAAGCATAACATCAAATCCAAAAAATTCTTTTGCCACAAAGTATACATCTGTTTCATTGTGAAGTGTAAATCTGAAATAGTCAATCATGTATCTTGTTAGATTAGTATCACCGTTTTTAAAATTGAACTGATTTTTTATTTCTATGAAATCTTCCTTTTTCAATGTTCTATACCCATTTTCATAGGCTTTTAGGGTAGAAACAGGGATACCAGTCTTTAATGACAACTCTTTTCTTGTCATATTTCGTTCTTTTCTAAATTTTTTTAAGTTTTTTCCTTCCATTTCTCCTTCAAAACTCCATTTTTTACCAAAAGGGACACAAAAAATCACTAAAGGGACACATCTTTATCCCTTATCGCCGTAAGCGTAAAGTGCATTTTGTAACTTTTGTTACCCACCTATTAGAATAGGTGGGTTAATTAGTATAGTCCAGCCCTCTAGTGAGCGCTAGTGAGCGCAGGCGCTCGTTGCTTCGCTTCCTCGCTTCTGCTACTAGCTACTAAAGAGCTGGACTACACCAACTACATATAAACAAAGAAAAGGGGGATATCCCCTCTTCTCATAGTTCGTATTCATCAAATGGAAAATCTTCCAAAATATCAGACCATTTTTGAGTTCTTGTCTTTTTCAACTCAAACAAATCTCTAACCAAAAGAACCTGAGCCTGATTCATCACAATTATTCCATCTTCCCTCATAATCGTAATTTTTCCTAGTTCTTCTAACTTCTTCAGTAAATTTTGAACAGAGGAGAAACTAACCCCAATATCCATAGATACATCACTTGCTTTAGCAAGACCCTTTTCATCTTTCTTTATTTCTTTCTTACTAGCCATCAACTCTTGCACCATTTCAGAATTAGCTTTTTTAACTTGCCCTTTTTGCAATTCTTCTTTAGCTTGCATTTCTTCCTGTAATACTTGTTTTTCTTCTTCAGATAATCCAACACTAGGATTCTCTAAAGGATTGAAGGGATTTTCTCGTCTATCTATCTTTTCATATTCATCATAAAATGATAATTTTCTTTCAAGTAACGGTGAATAAAATTCCCTCGCTACTTCTCCATAAACACAAGCATAACCACGACCATAAACACGCTTACCAGCAAGATATTTCACATACTTAAATTCCTTGTTCCTATTGACTTCCCCAAAGGATAGGTCATAACCTACCTCGTCCAATCGACCAACAGAAATACGGAAGTTAATATTCGCTTGTAGTTTAGAGCCTAAGTCTTCTCTCGAAGGTTTCTGCATCGCTATTACTCCAAAACAACCAGCTTGCCTTCCTAAAAGTAAGAATTGCCCCATAGCATTGTCTAAACGCTGTCTTGTTTGAAAATCAAGCATAGCACACAAGGCATTATATTCATCACAAACTAAGAAATAAGGCTCTAAGCCATACTCATAGAACTTCTTCAAATCCTTATCACCATGTTCTGCACGTTCCTTGCGCATATAAGAATAACGAGCAAACATAATTTCTACTGCTCTTTCAACCATAGAAACTATATCTTCTGCTTCATAAAAAATACGACTTTCAAAAGCTCTTTGTTCTGCCATAGTCACAAAGTCAGCTTGTTTTGGATCACCTATATCCACTACACCAACTTTAGCCATTGCACGAATCAAAGTTCTCAATAATACTGTTTTACCACCACCAGTACCACCAACAACCAACAAATGAGGATCATCAATAGGATTCCAATAAAGATTCTTCATCAATTGAATACCTTTATCCGAATAGTTGACATCAGTAACCTTAATCCGATTCAAAAACGCAGAATAGGCAAGTTTATAAGTCTTAAACTTAATATCGTCCTGAACTTCCATAAAGTCCATGAAAAAGGTTGTTTCAAGTTCACTAGCAATCTTTTTAAACTTTTCCTGAAACTTATTTCCAGCCATTTTAAAGGCTACATCTAAATCATAACGATTCTGTTTCAAGTAAACAACAGGGAAGACAACTTTATCAATCGTACCTGAATCTCTTTTCACCTTTTTTGTATAAGAATATCCATTTTCTTTCAAAAAGAAAGCCAGTTTAGATAGTCTTTCCAACTTTTGAAATAGGAATATTCTTTCTTGTGAAAACCATGTTAAATAGATACTTAAAACAACAAATACAATCAACAGGATCACAGAGATAACAATTGATGATATATCCAAATTCTTGATTTTTTCAAAATTTTGATACACATAGAATCCAAGTACAGGACTAAATATCAAAAAGAAAAAAGAAAAGATAAAGTATCTAAGATTCACCATATAAGGCTTAATCTTAATTCCCCTATACGCAGGAAATAAACCCATATCTTTTCTCCTTTAGCAATTATCCTTTATGTTCTTGTTTCTGTTCGTGCTTTTGATCCTGTTTAGGTTTGGCAGCAGTTTTTTTTAGCTTATCAACTACAAATACGAATCGGTGCTTATTAGGCTCAACTTGATTTCGATCAGCCTTACGCATACCATGATATGCGATCAACAACGTATCAAAATCAATAGTTTCTTGATATCCAAGATTCAAAGCATCAATTTCTTCTTCTGATTGTTCAGTTACTTTCAAGAATACAGTGTCTTCTTGTCCTTCTGAATATACTAAAACTTCAACACCATCATAATCACCTTCTCCTGTTTCGAGATCAATATTTAAAAACTGTGCCCCTTCATTCTTAATAAATTTACAATTCCCCAAAACTTCCTTTGAATTTAACAACAAGTCATTCAAAATACGATATTTTTTTGAAAAAATTTCTACACGCTTTCCAAGTTCTAGTCCGTTTTTAGCCATTATTTATTACCTCCTACACGTTTAAGTCCTTTAGCAAATACATTTGTTGAAGCAGAGAAATTCGATCCTTCAACATAATCTTCTAGGAAAATTGGATCAATAGGTTCAACTTCCTCATTTACTTGATATGTAGCCATATCTTTTGGAGTGATAATTGAGAACATACCGTGCTTCCCATTCATCACAATATGTCGAGTCCCCTCAAAAGGCTTACCTTCAATAATTGCTGGTGCTTTTTCAGAGCGTACATAGTTAGCTTTCCCAATAGCTTCAGGATTGAATTTAAAGTTTTCAATTTTCATTTCTTATTTTCCTTTTCTATTTACATTTTTAAACAAAATAAAAGGACGATAATCCTGTTCTATTATCGCCCAACAACACAATCTTCACTAATCTTTTTTACGTTTAAGACCAGCTAGACCAAGAACAGATAAAATAGCAGTACCTATCAATCCAAGAGAACTTGCATCAGTACCTGTATTTGGCAACTCTTTAAATTCTACAGATTGTTCTTGTTTAACAGATTCAACTGCCTTGGAAGGTTCAACTGTTTTAGATGGCTCAGTCGGTTTAACTGGATTAGGTAATTTAGGTAATTCAGGAGAATTAGGAACTTCAGGAGTATGAGTCACTACTTTAGCTTCCATCTCTTGACCATTGACAATATTGACAAATGTGTTTTCAACTTTCCCACTTGCGATACGCTCAACTTCGATATAGAAATCAGCATCGAACGTACCTTGTACTCCTAGAGAGTTTAGGAACTCTTTATCAATAGTGTAAGCCCACTTACCGTCTTGTTCATTCCATGTTACTTTAACAATCTTCTTGATAAAGTCAGAGTTTGTACTTTGATCAAATTCAAATTTAAAAGCATAAGCAGAACCTTTCACGATCTGATCTCCTGCCTTAACCACTTTACCGTCAGCCAAGACGACATCATAAGGAAGAACTAAGTCTTTTTCAGCAAGGTATTCTGAACCACGAATGATTCCTGACCAATTGCCAGTATAACGATCATGTCTAACATCTAACTTATCAATGCCATCATACTGATAAAGAGTATCATGTTTTGCTGGAACAGTTACACCGTACAAAAGATAGCGTAGATATTCCCCAATTTGAATTTCTTGACCGTCCCGAACTTTAGAATTATCTTTGTGATCCAAAGCATGTTTTTCAGGTTTCAAGTTAGGAACTTGAACAGTTACCAAGTTAGAAACATAGCCATTTCCAAAGTCAATTTGGTGGAAATCGTTCTTCACAATTTGACCTTTTTCTACAAACAAATGAGCAGGAAGATCAATCGTGATATTCTTAGCCTGTCTTACATAATTCTTATAGAATGAAGCCGAGTCTTTCGCTACAAACATATAGAACTCACCTTTTGGATTCAAGCCTGCCTCTTTCAAAATGTTTTGAATTTCCTGTGTACATTCTTTTTCGGAAAGAACATGATACATATTAAATAAAGCCTTTACATCTTTTCCAGTAGAATCCTTCATTGTGATTTTGTTATCATCTACCATGTAAGCACCATCTTGTACATCATCTACCATTGCCCAAGTCTTACCATGAGTTTTAGAATCAGCAGTAAATGTTGAATATGGTTTGTAATCCGTTGTCAAACTGAATTTCACATTTTTATCAAATGTATTTGCGCTATCAATATTGTTTCCAAAGTTATCAGTAATAGCCTTCACAGGTTTTGGAGTTGAAGGGTTTACACGCAAGCGTCTATATTTAATTTTTACAGTTGGGGCATCAGGTTTATTCGGTAAATCTTTTGGTTTTCTCAAAACAAGCTTTATTTCTTTAGTATCCTTTTTCTTCCACTCAGGTTCAACTGGTGGCTTAGAAAGGATAGTCACAGGCACTGTTGAACTTGCCTTACCAAAGATACCAACAGCCCACCCATCTTGATAGAAAATATCTTCATCTTTCAGATTACTTCCTGCCGAACCAAGCTGTCTTTTAACTTCGGCTCGTTTGGATTCAATTTCTTCTTCTCCACGCACACCTACTCCATTGTGATAAGCAAAATTCAACTTAGAACCATATCCAACAGAAAGAAGCGAACCTAGAGGAATATCTGATTCATCCCCTACGTTAGCATATCCAAGATCACCTGCTTTTACTCCCAATTCAGGGACATCATGAGTCCATGGGGTTTTATATTCGCCTTTATAATATTCCTTATTATCACGGTTTACTTTCTTAACTTCTGAACCATTTGGATTTAAAACAATTCCTTCTGAACCATCTTGATAGGTAAAGCGTAATTCTTGTCCATAATCAATATCATTAAAAGTAGCAGCGATAGCCATCCCAACTTCTTTTCCTGACTTTTCATCAAAAAAGTCAATTTTGGTGTCAAATTGAACTAGATTCCCAAACAAGAAATTGATTGAACCACTACCATTGTCTTTTCTAATAAAGATCTTTGTAGCACTTAATGGCTTGCCATCCTTAACCCACTCAGCTTCCACACTATTGAAAGTAAATCGAGCAGATATTTTCTGACCTTCTTTACTTTCAGCAACATTATGGAGCGTGAATGAATCACCTACTTTTGGATTCACAATTTCAGCAAAAACAGCATCATTTTTTGAGAGCAAGTCTGTACGCCTTCCACTAATAGTCGTATCTGAATGTAGTCCAATATAATCTTTAACAGCAGTTAAATCTTCTACTCCTTCAAATGAAACAGTTAGGCTTCTGTAATAACCCACACTGCCACGTTTGCTTTCATCATAATTGCCATAAACTTTAATATGAGTATTTTCAGTCTTCAATCCTTTCTTAGCAAGTTCTTCTTTTTGCTTGTTGTAAGCAGTCAGTTCCTTGTTGTAGTTTTCTAGTTTCTTGTCATACTGCTCTTTTAGTTCAGTATTTTCCTTGTCAACCTTCTTATTATAATCTTCTTTAGCTTTCAGGCTATCTTTGTAGTCATCTTTTTTCTTTGCATTATCACGTTCGATACTCTTGTTTTCAGCTAAAACTGCTCGACGTTCAGCTTCGTTATTTGTTTTAGCTTTCTTATATTCGTCCGTTTTCTGTTTGACTTCTGATTCATGTTTTGCATAATCAGCTTCAATTTCTTTTTGCTTACTTACGACTGTTTCGCTTGTTGCAACTCCTTCATCCTGAACATCATCAATTTCAACATTTACCCCAGCTTCTTTAGCTTCAGTCATAGCTTTATCAAGCGATTCATGAGAAATTGCAACTTCAAATTCTGCTTTCTTTTCTACAGCTACAGGGGTATTCACATTTACCTCATCAGCAGTTACAGTTGAAGAGAGAGCCATTCCCAACATTGCAAGTGCAAGGATAACTCCACATGCACCACCAGATTTCATCTTACGAATAGAACCGTAAGCCTTAAATTCTTGATTTTTCAACATTTATTATTAATTCTCCTTTTATTGATATTTTTATTTTTTAATCTCGTCACTTTCAAGAAGGGGAACGAGATCGCTTAGCTACTACAATCATTTTTTCTCCTTTTCTACAAATAAAAAAGCCAGTTACCCAACTGACTTTAAAAATAATAATTCATTTTTGTATGCTATCTTTTGAAATATCTATTCATTGATTGTTAAAAACTATATAATCTTGCACATAAATTTTGAAGAACTCTTTATCACCTCATTTCCTATTGTTAATTCACATAAAAGAATACAAGTATATTCTCTTGTGAAAACTAACAATAAAGCTTATTGTTAATTTTCTAATCAGTAAAGATTTTTCTCTAATGTCTTTACTGATTCCTGATTATTTATATGCTCATATCTTCGCATATTTTCAGCTTCTAAGCCTACTACCTTCGCCAAAGTCACGAATTTAAGAATAACTCAATATCCCCTCTTTCTTACCTAAAGGCATTAGCAAAAGTTAATTACTCAACTCTCACATACCGACCATACGACATATAGACTTCACTATCTCTCTCTAGCTACCTTCTACGAAGTATCATTGACTGTTTTCAGCCGTCAGTTCCCTTTACTTATCTACTAAGGCGAAAGGACGAAATACCCAACGTGATCTTAATAAAAGCTTAGTAGATATAAAAACTAGAACTACTAACAGACTTGACTTTTAACCATAAATCACTTATAATAAAGTTGCAACATCAATTATTCGTGTTTGGTCAGTGTAAATCATTGCCTGACACGTTTTTTTATTAAATTTTCAAAGGTCAATCATCACAGAAAAATGTAATCATTTGATTACATCGACTATTATATAATCAAATGATTACTTTGTCAAGACTTTTGTAAAATTATTTTATTATTTCTTATTACGGTACTTATTATGGAATTTAAAGATAGATTAAAAGAAATTCGACTGAACAATAAACTCACTCAAAAAGAGGTGGCAAACCACTTCCAAACTTCACCCCAAAGTTATGCCCAGTGGGAGAAAGGGCTAAGAAAACCATCAGCAGAAAATCTTCAAAAACTTGCAGATTTTTTCAACGTTTCAACTGACTACCTTTTAGGGAAAACTGATTTTCCTGAACCTGATTCGGATATTGATTTAGATACTGCTATTGATAATTCAGTCGCTTTCGATGGTACGCCTATCACAGATGACGACCGAGAAATCATCAAAAATTATCTGAAAGATTACTTCGCAAATAAAAAATAAGTATGAATCTAAATAAAGTTATAAAAGAGATTGAGCAATTAAACTGCCAAGTTGTCATTCTTGACAACTTATCCTGTAAGGGGAGATATGTACTTGCAAATAACAAACACTTTATTTTCCTTAGTTCCGATACAACAGATATTGAAAAAATAAATATACTTCTTCACGAAAAACACCATCTCATTAATGATGATTGTAACAACTCTTTATCTCAGATCGAGACTTTTAAAAATCATATTGAGTCTGATACTGAAAAAAGAAGAATCCTTGATTTTATGAGTCTAGTAAATAGTGAATACCCAATTGATGAAAGTTTTAATTATCAAAACTATATTTCAAATGCAGAAATTCCAGCAAAATATGAAAATTATGTTAAAGAAATAGCTAGACAATTTTACAATGATAACAAAAAAAATAACATTATCTGATGATAGTGTTATTTTTTGACTCTATAAAATTTGTAGAAATTTAATCCATCACATACTTTTCAAACACATATAAAAACGTCGTTGAATTTATTTGAAATTACAAAAGAAAGAATCACTGATTCTCTCTCGTTCTTAGCAATATATATACATTATAGTCTACTACGAATAATATTTTTTCTCACTTTATTATTCTAAAATTACAGTTGCAGATAGTTCATTATTGCAATAAATATCTAATTCATTTTCAGAATTACCACTAAACACACTACCACCTTTTTTTCTAAAGATAAACTTAACGAAATAAACTTCTAAATTGCCTTCATACTCTACATCAACTTCAAAATTAGAACCTGCTTCTATGTCTTCTATCTGAGCAGAATAATCATTTAGAAAATCTCTTGCAAAATAATTTAATTTAGGTTTTAAAAATTGTGGTACAGAATTGTAATAAATTACTTTTTTTAACTCCATTTGAGTTCTCCTTGATACAATAAACTTGCTTATTTAGATATTTTACTCAATTTTTTATTGGTTCTAAATTCAACCATATAATAATTTATCTCTTAAGTACTTAATTAGCTAAATAATTTTTTTACAATATAATGAGCTAATCTAAAGAGGAAATAAATAAAAAGGAGGATATAAAATAGATAATTTCCAATAATAAATATACCAACGATAATTACTAAAATAAACAAAAGAATAAATACTCCTATAAAAGCTATGCGTTTTAAAACTTTGAACACTTTACTTCCCAATGTAGGATTAGCCGTGAATTTAAGAAGCACTTTTTCGAAAAAAGTAATTTTATTATACTCAATTTCAGCACCTAAAAATAAGATTTCAAATATTGTTATTAACTTTTTTATTTTCTCCGTGGATATACTTATACCATTTGGAGTTTTAACGTCAATTAGACATGGAGTAGAATTTTTTGACCGTCTCTTAAAAACAAATGTATACTTCTGATTATTAAAAATAATTCCAGGAATTTCAATTCTATTTGTATTATTTTCTATATTATACACAAGTTTTTTCCCTATACTCGTAAAATTTTTAGGAAAAGTGATTTTAAACATCTCTTCTATCTTTATGATTCCAATATTTAATAAACAGATATTCTCATCAGTGAAAACGAAATCATTAGAGTTTAAATCTCCTATATTTTTGTTGTTTTTAGAGTAAGTTATCACATCTTCTATTATATGCTTCCCTTGCTTTTTTAAACTATATTTTTTTATAAAATGTCTATTATCAAGGAATAGAATAATAAAAAAGAATAAAATAGAAAATAAAATCAAAATAACCGATGCTAAAAAAAGAAATATTTGATTTAGTTTTTCCGGCTCACTTAAAATCTGACTTGGTTGTTTTAATAAATTATTAAAATTTTCTTTGCTAAAATATTCATGAATATTTTTAAAATTAGAAAGGAGTTTATCTAATTCTTGACCACCAAAAAAAGCAATAACGACTGCTATAGAATTCTTTAGATAAGATGTTTTATTTTCTGTTTTAATGTATTCTGCTAGAGTTTCTATATAAATTCCTTCTTGGTCAAATTCATATAATAGATTTCTATAAATTATTTTTAATTTTGGGTAGTATTCTAGGTCTTGAAACTTAAAAAAATATCCAGAATAATACTTGTTCATAATTTTTTCTATACTTCTAAAATTAGGATTTTTTAATTTTTCTCTATTTCTATTCCTTACATAGAAGAATAAAATTATTGTTACCATTATAGAGTTCATCAATAAAATGATTATATTTAAAGTATTATTAATGCTATCCATAATTTTACTCCTCCACTTCAAATTTAAGTAAACTATTGATTAAATTAACCGTTTGGATAGATACATTGATGATTCTCAATAGCAAATTAAAAATGTACTTTTCATCATCACTATAATCATTTGTATCATCTGTAATTCCAGATTTTTTATCAATTTTAACTTGATATTGATCCATTATCCATTCAATAGTGGATCTCCCATTTACAACATATTCATACGCTTTTTCAGGAATATTTCTAATCGTGATATCGCTGTTAAATATGATTGTTGATAGATCTCTTATCGTTTTTCCTTTTTTATCCTGCTTTTGGATGAATCTCATCTTGGTTACTTTTTAAAATAAAAACTTGTATGTAATCATAGCAGAGAAAAATTAGAATAACTGTTATTTCGTTACTATTATACCATACTTAAAAGGTGAATTTATAATAATCAAATAAAAAATATAGAATAAAATAGACCAGTCCTGATCTACTTTATTCTATATTCATTAACTAAAAAAGAAAATCTACCTTCTCAGTAGATTTTCTCTGTTTAAAATTTATTTCCAAGCACCACTGGCATCTACATAATAGCCATCTGGTGTGCGTGTATTGCTAAGCATATTACCAGATGAAGCCAGATAGTACCACTTA
>NZ_JUOS01000129.1 GCF_001075875.1 Streptococcus oralis | reverse complement strand
ATTCGACCTCATTAGAAGATTTTAAATCTAAGGCCAAAGCTTTAGATCTTGTTGTTGATACTTCAGGGAAGGAAATAAAATATCGTTTAACTGACCAAGAACAAACAAGAAATGTTCGGGATCGTACTCTATCCAAAAAAGGAAATTATTCTTTGGAGAAAATTTCTGAGAGAGTAGTTGGTAACGAGGTGACCTTCTCTGTCGATGAAATTAAATCTGAATATGAAAAAATGGTTGCGGAACGAGAAGATGATTTTGAAATGAGAATCACAGTTGAAGAATGGCAGGTGATGGAAGAAACAAAAAATGGAATCTATCTTGAAATGGAATTTGGGATTAGAAATAAGGGAACAATTCTTATTCCAGCTCATCAGATTGAAAAAGCAGAAGATGGCTCTTATGAAATTTTTATCAGAAAAAATGATTTCTACTATTTTGTTAATCCTGAACACGCTGATAAGAATCGGTATATGAAGGGAGAAACAGTCGCTTCTCAGTTGTCGTATGATAATGGAGAAATGATTGTCCGGAAAAATCCGAAAATCTCTAGTTTGGATCAGCTTGTTCGTGAATATAATTATCTATCTGCTCATGGAGTTACAGAAGGACAGCAATTTGATGAATTGTTAAATCGTTTTGAAGAGGAACTGGAAGAAGTAGATAACTTGCTTGATAAACTAGATCAACGCTTGGGTGAGCTTAATAAAATTCAGTCTGCATTTCTTGCATTGGAATCAAGCGATCCTCAGGAAGTGAAACTAGCTATTGCTATTATGAAAGACTTGAGAGTAGATCCTAGCACTCGCAAATCTGAGATTGATAAACTTGTTAAAGAGGCAACCTTTGAGCGCCAGGCTTTGTATCAACGGGTAGAAGCAATTACAAAAGATTATAAGCTACATCAAGACATTGAGAAAAATGTGGAGCAGCGTAAGGAAAGAGAAACTTCATTGTAAAAAATAATTATAAATATAATTACAAACATAATTATAAACATATTGACAAATATAATTATAATGGTATAATAGAAATATAGAAAAAGGGATGGAGAAATAGAATGAAGATTATCACATTTGCCGCTATTAAAGGCGGTGTTGGAAAAACAACCTTGACATTTAATTATGGAGAATGGTTGGCTCGCAAAGGTCATAACATTCTCTTTATAGATTTAGACCATCAGTGTAATTTGACTCAGTGCTACAATATTTACGAAAGCAAGAATACGATTGCGAATGCCTTCAAAGGAGGTGACGTGGATATTAAGCAAGTCAAGGAAAATATCAGTCTAATTCCAGGATCGGTTCAACTTGACACGGTAGAACGAGATCTGGAGAATAGCGATAAGAAAAATATGCTACTTTATCTTTGGCTAGAGGATAACTACGAAAAGAAGAAGCTGGATCAATTTGACTATATCTTGATTGATTGTAGACCGGACTTTGCGACAGCTACTAAAAATGCTGTTGCAGTCAGTCATGCTATTATTAGTCCCTTGACTCCTTCAGAGTTTGGTTATAATGCCAAATTCAATCTATCAACTCGGTTAGAAGCATTCAGAAAGGATGTGATTGACTATCGTACAAGAGAATCATACATTACTGCTGAGTTATATTTCTTAGCAAATATGATCCGACCAAATTATGGATCATCAAGAGAATTACTGGAAGCCCTGGGACTTGAAGCTAAAGAAAAAGGAACAGATAACCTTCTAGGAATTGTACCAGCAAAAGAGTTATTCAATCATTCAACGATTGATAAGATCTCTATTGCAGATATGGAGGAGAATCCTGAGCTTTATCAAAAACACAAAAAGTTTTTCACTGAGCTGGAGCAGACTTTTTCAAAAATTTATGATACAATATAATTATATTTATAAACACAAATACAATTATAAATATAATTAGAAGGAGATTGTTATGGCATTCACACCAAAAGAAAAAGAGATTTCGCAGATTATCGAAGCAACTCACCAACCTGAGCAGATTTCAGAGGTAGCCAACTTTGAAAGTTTTGAACGCAAAAAGCAATTCCAGTTTACCTTGAAACCTAGCAATCGGAAAAAATTAGATAAGATTGCTAAAGCAGCCGGAGCAAAGTCTGCATCAGATTATCTTGATAGGTGGCTAGAAAGTTTACAATAAAATTTATAGTTATATTTATAAATACAAATATAACTATAAACTAAATTTCTTTGTGTTATCCGTTAACAAACTATCGTACATAATACATATTGTTCTCACAAGATAATTAAAGGAGAAACTAAAATGGAAATCAATAACGACATCAAAGACTTAATTTTGGAATATGTAGGACGATACTTCAGATATGAAAATGATTTCTACAAGCTGCCAGGGATCAAGTTCACTGATGCCAACTGGCAGAGATTCAAGAGTGGTGAGTTCTCTATCGAGAAGATGGGTGCTGCAAGAGTGAATGCTATGCTTGATCGCTTGTTTGAAGATTTTGAATTGGCAATGATTGGCAAGGCTCAAAATAAATATTATTTAAACAACTCACTTAAAATGAATATGACATTCCACGCTTATTATGACCAATTCAAGAAGCAACAACTTATTAAATGGATTGAGAATAGCCGTGAAGATATCATCGGTGGTGCAGGTAGAATGTATACTGCTGATGGTAACTGGATCTCTAGCGCTTATTTGGAAGTAGCTTTAGAAAGTAGCAATTTAGAAGATGGTTCATACATGCTTCAAATGCGATTCAAAAACTATTCTCGTGATCCAAGGCCTATACCTGCCGGTCGTCAAAATAGACTTGAATGGATTGAGAAGAATTTGGAGAATATCCGATGAAGGAGAATATAATTGGGCAGAGGTTCAATCGTCTCGTTGTCATAGAAGATGACGGGACGAGGTCTTCTAAAGGAGAAATCAAATGGCTCTGTCAATGTGATTGTGGCAAACTATATCACGTCCTCGGATATAGTTTAAGAAATGGTCGAACCAAATCTTGTGGGTGCTTGAATGAAGAGAAGAAGCATGAACGATATAAGGATTTAAGAAATACTGAAACAGATAATTTTAAGATTATTGATAGAGCTTACTCGAAAAATCAACGTGCTTACTGGAACTGCATCTGTAAGCATTGTGGTCAGAGCGTGATTCTCAATAGCAATCTAATTGGCCATCAGACCTCTTGTGGGTGTAGACGTGGAGCATCCAAGGACTATATGGACTCTATCCGAGATCCTGAGAGTCGAAAATCTACGAAACCAACTGCCAGGAGTAGCACTGGTGTTCGAGGAGTCTATTTCAACAAACGAAAGAAAAGGTATCAAGTATTCATCAATGTTGATAAGAAGCCAAAGTATTTAGGTAGCACCTCCTCTCTCGAAGAAGCTGCAAAAATGCGCAGGGAAGCAGAAAAGAAATATGGTTACAAATAACCCGTGAAAAAATCACGGGTTTTGCTACCCAAAATGATACCCATAATTATTGATTATGTCATTTTACAGCAATTTCAATGAACCTAGTTTGTTGATTTTCAAGATTTTGAAGGCTATTGCATAATAGTATTCTTTTATTTCAACAACGTAAACATAATTACAAATATATTATAAAATTATTTTAACTCATTGCTTTTGTTGCTAAATGAGTCATATTAGTTATGAGATGATACTACTGTTAACTACCTAAAGTCTGGTTTAATACCAGGCTTTTATCTTTGCTGACAAAAAACATTTGAACTCTAGAACTAAAATCTTTATACTTTTTTATTATGATTTTAGTTGGGAGTGTTTATATTTTGGATACAAAAATTATTGATGAAAGAGAATTTGTAGAGAAATTTAAAGAGAAAAATTTACAAGGATTTCATAAATTTGTAAGTGACTATGACAACTATATTGCTCCCACAATGAGAGCTAGAGGTTACAAATTTGTAAACTATGCTGAGAGAACCGTTACATTTACGTTTGGCCAGGTAACTTTTTCAAGAAGGCGCTGGTATAAGAATGGGAAATGTAGAATTCCAGTAGATGAAAAGTTAGGTCTGGAGAAACGTATTGCTTATTCCAAAGAATTGCTGTATCAGATCACTAAACTAGCTACAATGTTACCGTATCGAAAAGTTGTGGAAGTTATTGAACTAATGTACCAGGTTTATATTACTAAAGACACAGTGTTAAAAGCAATTAAACTAGCAAGTCAGTTGTTAAATGAAAAAGAAGATTATCGTTACTATAGTGATGAGGTAGTTGTCAAGAAAATTGAGGCACCTGTCATTTATCTTGAAGGGGATGGTGTTTGGATAAAGGTCAGTGGAAGAGAAAAAGAACAACAGAATAAAGAATTATCTCATTTTGTCATTCATACCGGAACGGAGGAGTATGGAAAGAGGAAAATTTTAAAAAATAAGGTGGAAATTGTGTCTCCCAATAATCGAATAGCAAGGAAAAGAGTAGTAGATTATATTTATAATCATTTTAAAATTACGTCAGATACTCTACTTGTGACTAATTCAGATATGGGGCACGGATATACTCCACGTTTATTTAAAGAGATATCAAATGATTTAGGAATAAAGCATCATCAACATTTTTGGGATCGATATCATCTAAACAAAGAAATAAAAAAGTTGGTCAAACCGTATTCAGTAGAGCTACTAGATCAATTTATGAAAGCTATAGATAGCCATTGTAAGCAGAAGTTGAAAACAGCTATTGATACTCTAGAGTCATTAGTTCTACTTAACCAGAATGAAAAGAAGATTGATAATTTTACTATTTTTAAAAATAGAATTCTTGGAAATTTTAAATATACGCAACCACCTGAACAGAGGAATTTAGATACAGCAAGTCTAGGAATTATGGAAAGTCAGCATCGTAAAATTAGTTACCGAATGAAAAATAGGGGGATGTATTGGTCTTTGAATCATGCAGATGCTATGTCCCATCTTATTTTGTTGTCTTACAACCAAGAACTCCGAGATTTATTTTTTGGTAATTGGAGAAATGAATATGAAAAATACCACTCAGAGGGAATGAGTGGTGCAAAAGTACGAAAAAAAATTGATCAAGCTCCAAGGAGTTTAGGAACAATTGTAAATGCTTCTTGGAAAGGCCGAAAACAGAGAGATAAACAACGTTTTGCAGGAAAAAAAATTAATAGATAAGATGCCATAAAGTCAGTAAACTATTGACTTATAGCGACAAATATTGTATAATAATCTTATCAATAAAAAAGAGGCACGCAGCAACGTACCTCTCATAAAGATAAACAATTGGGTCTTGTTTATCAGTAAGATTAATACTATCAGAAATTTTAGTAGATGTCAAGGCTGAGCAAGTAAAATTGTTTAGCCTTGTTTTTACATTTCCGTTTTTGATGTATTTTTTTTACTACCTCAAAAGAATAGACACAAACTTTTACTGTAAATTTCTTTACTTTTTTTAAGAAATTTGGTAAACTGTATCTTGTGTGTAATGGACGCACAAAAATACAGTTTATCCGCTGAGGAAGCTTCCTCAAGATTGACAAAGATAGGAGAATAAAATGAATCCATTAATCCAAAGCTTGACTGAAGGTCAACTTCGTACTGATATCCCATCATTCCGTCCTGGTGACACTGTTCGTGTACACGCGAAAGTTGTCGAAGGTAACCGTGAACGTGTTCAGATCTTTGAAGGTGTTGTTATTGCACGTAAAGGTGCTGGCATCTCAGAAAACTATACAGTTCGTAAAATCTCTAACGGTGTAGGTGTTGAACGTATCTTCCCAATCCACACTCCACGTGTTGAAAAGATCGAAGTTGTTCGTTACGGTAAAGTACGTCGTGCGAAATTGTACTACTTGCGTGCTCTTCAAGGTAAAGCAGCTCGTATCAAAGAAATCCGTCGTTAATTCGACCAAAAAACTCTGCTCATTCGGCAGAGTTTTTCTCTAGCTCCCTTAGTTCAATGGATATAACAACTCCCTCCTAAGGAGTAGTTGCAGGTTCGATCCCTGCAGGGGGCATTTTTAGTAATGTAAAGAAAGACAAAGAAAATTCAAAATGTTTAATTGAAGGCAATTATCACCAGTTCATTTTTAAAAATAATTTAGTATTTTTAATTTTTTTGACCAAATCATGACCAAATTTTGACCAAAAATTATATTTTGTTAACGGCTAGAGAATAAAATGGATCATGAAAATGTCTTTGATTTATAGTAGTGTTAAAAAAGGACTTCCTTTATTGGAATGTCCTTATTTTTATTATGGAATTGACAAATGAGGTTAAGGTTCAGATGGATTGTTCAGGACGGTTTTCAATTCAGGACAATATTTACTTACCTCAAATTCAATAATCTCATATTGAGCAATCTCATTTTGATAGAATGGATCGTGTGTAATGATTTCTTGAACGGCTTCTTTATTTTTAGCTCTCATGAGAATGATACCGCCGGTTCTTGGATTTTTTCTTCCAGATGCGATAAAAAGACCTTTTGTATAATACTGATTTAAAAAATCTATGTGTTTTTCTAAGTGTTTTTCAACTTCATCAAGGGACTTTATATAGGTAAGATTTACAATAAACATAAGTTACTCCTTTAAAATAAATGATAAAAAGATTATAATACTTTATAAACAAGTTGTATAGTAGGCACATTTTTGTAAGGAGAAAAAATGTTAACAAATAAAAATTGGAACTGCAGTATGTCTCAAGTCTTAGATGTAGTTGGTGGGAAATGGAGGATGAATATATTATGGGTTATAAACAAGCATAAGAAAATTCGTTTCAATCAATTGAGAAGAGAAGTTGAAGGGATTACAACTATCAGTTTGACACGTGGATTAGATGTTTTAATAGAGAACCAATTGGTTGAGAAATATGATTATGAGTCTTTGCCTCTTCATACAGAATATGAGTTGACAGAAAAAGGTAAATCACTGATGCCGATTTTAAAGGACTTGAATCAATGGGGAAAAGAATGGTTGCATTAAATTTTC
>NZ_JUOS01000128.1 GCF_001075875.1 Streptococcus oralis | reverse complement strand
TACTGCACTTGTTGACGCTGAGGCACTTGCTACTGCGCTAGTCGATGCTGAGGCTGATGCGACCGCACTTGTTGATGCTGAAGCTGAAGCTACTGCACTAGTCGATGCTGAGGCTGATGCTACCGCACTTGTTGATGCTGATGCTGAAGCTACCGCACTTGTTGATGCTGAGGCTGATGCTACCGCACTGGTTGACGCTGAGGCACTTGCTACTGCGCTGGTTGATGCTGATGCTGAG
>NZ_JUOS01000127.1 GCF_001075875.1 Streptococcus oralis | reverse complement strand
AAATTTGGTATTTATTGGAATGAAAAAACAAAGAGTTATAAAGATCAAGCTAATAAAGTCATTCCTCTTTCAGAGTTGGATCATCGATTTACTAAATTAAAAACAGATTTGTACGAAATTATTAAAGAAGGTATTCATTTCAAATTTGATAATGCTATCTTTGATATGAAAAAGTCAACAAATGAATTTATTGGTCGTTCTGCGGTGGTGACAAAATTACTTTGTATTTATTCTGAGAATCATTCTTTTTTAGGGGTAAATATGAATAGTCAAAAGAGATTCTGGAACAAGCTACTTCCTCAAAAAAATCAAGGGGGGCCTTATCTTCAGAATCATGAGATTTGTCAACTCGTATTGCAAAAGTATCCTGAGCTGGAACCATCATTGTTGGGAAGTATCTTATTTGAATATTCAACACAATTTTTAGACGAAAAAGAAAAGAAAGAAGAAAAAATGTCTCTAGAATATAAGGTTTATTATCCATTGAGTCAAACTCTACTACAATCCAAAAACCTCATTCTTCGTGGTGCACCTGGTACAGGAAAAACTTATCTTGCTAAAGAAATTGCCAAAGAATTAACAGATGGCAACGAAGAACAAATCGGATTTGTACAGTTTCACCCATCCTATGATTATACGGATTTTGTGGAAGGTTTAAGACCAGTATCAAATGGGGATGGAGCTATTGAGTTTAGGCTAAAGGATGGTATTTTTAAAGATTTTTGTCAGAAAGCAAAAGAAGCCCAATTGATTGGAGGACAAGATAATTTTGATGAGGCTTGGGATTCTTACTTAGAATATATAAATGTTGCTGAAGAAAAAGAATATATAACAAAAACATCTTACTTATCTGTTAATAGTAGACAAAATTTGTCAGTAAATTATGATAGTGGTGTTCCAGGATGGTCACTACCTCGCAAATATGTTTATGAGTTGTATAAAGATAAAAATTATAATAAGCAAGAATACTACAAAAGTGGTGGAAAAACTGTCCTAGAAACATTGAAAAAGAGATTTGGTCTGAAAGACTACCTTTCCCCAACAGAAATTGATACTGATAAGAAATTCGTCTTCATCATCGATGAGATCAATCGTGGTGAGATTTCTAAGATTTTTGGGGAACTCTTTTTCTCTATCGATCCTGGCTATCGTGGTCAGAAGGGGAGTGTTTCTACTCAATATGCCAATCTACACGAAAACGATGAAAAGTTTTATATACCAGAAAATGTTTACATCATTGGAACTATGAATGATATTGACCGCTCAGTGGATACCTTTGATTTTGCAATGCGCCGTCGTTTCCGTTTTGTTGAAGTTACTGCTGAAAGCCAATTAGGCATGCTAGATGATGCTCTTGGTGATAAGGCTGAAGAAGCTAAAGCGCGTCTAAGAAACTTGAATGCTAAAATTGAAAAAGTTCAGGAACTGAATAGTCATTATCATATCGGACCAAGTTATTTCCTTAAACTGGAAGAAGTAGACTTTGACTATGAGTTGCTCTGGTCTGATTATCTTAAACCACTTTTGGAAGATTACTTGCGTGGTTCTTACGAGGAAGCTGAAACTCTTGAAACATTGAAAAAAGCATTCGATCTGACAAAGAATGAACAAAAAGATCAGGCAGTAGCTGACGACAATGAAGGCGATAAAAATAATGATGCGGATAACTGATAATCAGCATGAAATTGCGAAAGAAGACTTTGTCGCAGAATTTCCCAAACTAAGCCAACTTCTCTTAGATAGAACATTAGGAAATCTTTCTCAAGAAGACAATATCTTTATTTTTCCAAATGACTTGCAGTATTCTCCTGACTTGGATAAGGACCAAAAGATATTGGAAACCGTCAATCAGAAAATCAAGACAGGAAATGTGATTGGTTTTCTGGGCTATGGTCAGGAAAGATTAACAATCTCCTCTCGCTTTTCGAGTAAAGGTGATGACCAGTTCTTGCATTATCTTTTACAAAAGGTTCTTCATATCAATCTGACTAGTTTAGATGTTGCTTTGTCGCGTGAAGATAAACTCTATCAGCTTTTAATCTACCTTTTTCCTAAGTATCTTCAAGCAGCTCTCCGAAAAGGTCTTTATAAGGAATACCAGAGATTTTCTCATAATGACAGCAATGTCAAGGGAGTGATTGATTTCGGAAATCATCTCAAGAAAAATCTTTCTTTCACGGGAAATATTGCCTACACAACTAGAGAGTTTACCTATGATAATCCTCTTATGCAGCTGATCCGTCATACAATTGAATACATGAAGAATCAGAAAAGTCTTGAGAGAGGAGTTCTTGATAATTTATTAACAAGTCGTGAAAATGTCTCTGAAATTATTCGTGTAACCCCATCTTATAAAATAGCTGATCGTGCTAAGATTATCCGACTAAATCAAACCAAGCCTCTTCGTCATGCATACTTTCGAGAGTATAGAAAATTGCAAGAGCTTTGTCTGATGATATTAAACAGAGAAAAGCACGGTTTAGGATACCCAGAGCAAAAAATCCATGGTATTCTTTTTGATGTTGCCTGGCTTTGGGAAGAGTATGTTAATACCGTGTTGCCAAAAGATTTCATCCACCCACGAAATAAGGATAAGACGGACGGTATTTCGGTATTTTCTGATCGTAAACGAAAAGTTTTCCCAGATTTTTATAATAGAGAACTAAGAACAGTTTTAGATGCTAAATATAAAAAACTAGAATTTACTGAAAAAGGAATTAACCGTGAGGACTTGTTCCAGCTGATTTCTTATTCTTATATTTTAGAAGCTGAGCAGGCTGGTCTTGTTTTTCCGAGCGAGGACAAGGTTGTTGATAATGAGATAGGAAAGCTAGCAGGTTATGGAGCCCAGTTGAAAAAATGGTCTATCCAAATTCCTGGACAAGCCGAAAGTTATGAAGATTTTGTCAGGAGGATTGAGTCCTCTGAAAAAGTCTTTATCGAAAATCTAGGTAAGTGTTTGAAAGGTAAGACAAATACAGGGTGAATGTCTACTTATTATCTAAATCAAGAATTATAAACACGAACATTATTTGTTTTCGGTCATTACAATTGACAAAAAACGGACATTATTGTAAACTTGTTAGAGTAATTGTCTGGAAAAGACGCGGCTATTCCTAACTTTAGGAAGGTCTAAACAAGAGAAATGAGAGAAATATGTTAAACGAATTTCCGATCTTTGACTATGAAGATATTCAGCTAATCCCTAACAAGTGTGTTCTTAAAAGTCGTGCAGAGGCTGACACGCAGGTAACTTTAGGGAAGCATACCTTTAAATTACCAGTTGTTCCTTCCAATATGCAAACAATCCTAGATGAAAATGTTGCTGAACAACTTGCTAAGGGTGGCTATTTCTATATTATGCATCGTTTTGATGAAGAAGGACGCATTCCTTTTGTCAAACGTATGCACGATCAGGGTTTGATTGCTTCAATCTCAGTAGGTGTTAAAGACTACGAGTATGACTTTGTTAGTCAATTAAAGGAAGATGCACCAGAGTACATCACCATTGATATTGCTCATGGTCATGCAGACAGCGTGATTTCAATGATTCAGCACATCAAGAAAGAATTACCTGATACTTTTGTTATCGCTGGTAATGTTGGCACTCCAGAAGCTGTGCGTGAACTTGAAAATGCTGGTGCAGATGCTACTAAGGTCGGAATCGGTCCAGGTAAAGTATGTATTACTAAGGTTAAAACTGGTTTTGGTACTGGTGGTTGGCAGTTAGCAGCCCTTCGCTGGTGTGCGAAAGCTGCGCGTAAACCAATTATTGCCGATGGTGGTATCCGTACACATGGTGATATCGCCAAGTCAATCCGTTTCGGTGCGAGCATGGTCATGATTGGTTCACTGTTCGCAGGGCATATCGAAAGTCCTGGTAAAACAGTTGAAGTGGACGGTAAACAATTCAAAGAATACTATGGTTCAGCTTCAGAATACCAAAAAGGTGCTTATAAGAATGTCGAAGGTAAGAAAATCCTTCTTCCTGCTAAAGGACATTTGCAAGATACCTTGACTGAGATGGAACAGGATTTGCAAAGTTCGATTTCTTATGCTGGAGGTCGTAAAGTAGCTGATCTTAGACATGTGGATTATGTGATTGTGAAGAACTCTATCTGGAATGGAGATGCTCACTAAAAAATATCATTACTTATTTATGCCACGAATTGGCGTGGCGTTTCTACAAGGTACCGTAAATACCTAACAATGAGTAAGCTGCAGAGATATAAGGATAGGTGTTAAATCTATTTCTTTGTTTCCTAGAGGCTTACTTGGTAAGTCTCTTTTTATTATGTGATTATTAGTCCGTCTCGCTCCGTGAGGTGCGAGACAAATAAACCACCCGTTAGACGGGTGGTTATGATTTCGGAGGTTATTGTGAAATTATTAGAAGAACGAATTTTAAAGGACGGAAACGTCCTTGGTGAGAATATTCTTAAGGTGGATTCCTTCTTGACCCACCAAGTTGATTATTCCTTGATGCGCGAGGTTGGTCGCACTTTTGCAGATCATTTTAAAAATGCTGGTATTACCAAAGTCGTGACCATTGAAGCGTCAGGAATTGCCCCAGCCCTTTATGTGGCTGAACAGTTAGATGTTCCCATGATTTTTGCTAAGAAGGCAAAAAATATTACTATGAATGAAGGAATTTTGACTGCTGAAGTTTATTCTTTCACTAAACAAGTAACTAGTACCGTATCTATTGCAGGTAAGTTCTTATCTCCTCAAGATAAAGTATTGATTATTGATGATTTCTTGGCTAATGGTCAAGCAGCTAAATGTTTGATTCAGATTATCGAGCAAGCTGGAGCTACAGTTGAAGCCATCGGAATTGTGATTGAAAAATCCTTCCAAGATGGTCGTGAACTGCTAGAAAAATCAGGTCATCAAGTAGTATCACTTGCGCGATTAGAGCGTTTTGAAAATGGAAAAGTTATCTTCAAGGAGGCAGATATCTAATGAAACAACAGGAAAACCACTCACAAGCAGCCGTTCTTGGTTTGCAACACTTGCTAGCCATGTACTCAGGTTCAATCCTGGTACCAATCATGATTGCAAGTGCTTTAGGGTATTCAGCTCAACAGTTGACCTACCTTATTTCAACAGATATCTTTATGTGTGGGGTTGCAACTCTTTTACAATTGCAACTCAATAAACATTTTGGTGTCGGTTTGCCTATTGTTCTTGGAGTAGCCTTCCAGTCTGTTGCTCCTCTTATCATGATCGGTCAGAGTCATGGTAGTGGTGCTATGTTTGGAGCTTTGATTGCTTCAGGGATTTATGTTATCCTGATTTCAGGTATCTTCTCTAAGGTTGCCAATCTTTTCCCTGCAATCGTAACTGGTTCTGTTATCACAACAATCGGATTGACCTTGATTCCAGTTGCCATCGGAAATATGGGAAATAACGTTGAAAAACCAACTGGTCAAAGTTTAGCCTTGGCAATGATTACTGTTCTCATTATTCTTTTAGTTAATATTCTTACCAAAGGATTTATCAAATCTATTTCCATTTTGATCGGTTTGATTGCAGGTACCATTATTGCTGCTACTATGGGCTTGGTTGACTTCTCTCCAGTAGCAGAAGCTCCACTAGTTCATATCCCAACTCCATTTTACTTTGGTGCTCCACAATTTGAGATTTCTTCTATTGTAATGATGTGTATCATCGCTACTGTATCTATGGTAGAATCAACTGGTGTTTATCTTGCCCTTTCTGATATTACTAAAGATCCAATCGATAGCACTCGTCTCCGCAATGGTTATCGCGCTGAAGGTCTTGCTGTCTTACTTGGTGGACTTTTCAATACCTTCCCTTATACAGGATTTTCACAAAACGTAGGCTTGGTGAAACTTTCAGGTATTCGTACTCGTTTGCCAATCTATTACGCAGCTGGTTTCCTTATCTTGCTCGGTCTCTTGCCTAAGTTTGGTGCCTTGGCTCAGATTATTCCTAGCCCTGTTCTTGGTGGAGCAATGCTCGTCATGTTTGGTTTTGTTTCGCTACAAGGGATGCAAATCTTGGCGCGTGTAGACTTCGAACACAATGAACACAACTTCCTCATTGCAGCAGTTTCTATTTCTGCTGGGGTAGGATTAAACGGAAGCAATCTCTTTAATACTTTACCGACTGAATTACAAATGTTCTTCTCAAATGGTATTGTCATTGCAAGTACAGTAGCCATCGTCTTGAATGCTATTTTGAATCGTAAAAAATAAAAATAAATGAGAAGCGATAGAAATATCCTTCTCATTTTCTTTTTTAGAGCTTGAGTATTGTTTATAGAGTCCTTTTTATGGTAAAATGGTTCTATGAATGAAAGAATGAAAGAGCTCGTTGAACTGCTCAATCGCTATGCGACAGAGTATTATACAAGTGATAATCCATCTGTATCTGATAGTGAGTATGACTGTCTTTATCGTGAATTGGTAGAGTTAGAAAAAGCTCATCCTGACCAAGTTTTGCCGGAAAGTCCGACACATCGTGTTGGTGGAAAGATTCTTGATGGGTTTGAGAAATATAGTCATCAGTATCCTCTCTATAGTTTGCAGGATGCTTTTTCACGTGAAGAACTCGACGCCTTTGATGCGCGTGTTCGTAAAGAATTGGATGATGTCACTTATATTTGTGAGTTGAAGATTGATGGTTTATCGATTTCCTTGACTTATGAGCAGGGAATTTTTGTTACTGGGGCAACTCGAGGTGATGGCTCCATCGGTGAAAACATCACTGAAAATCTTAAACGAGTGAAAGACATTCCTTTATCATTACCAGAAAAATTAGATATTACTGTTCGTGGTGAATGTTATATGCCGAGAGCTTCTTTTGACCAGGTCAATCAATCTCGTCAAGAAAATGGGGAGCCAGAATTTGCCAACCCAAGAAATGCGGCTGCAGGAACACTTCGTCAGTTAGATACAGCAGTAGTAGCCAAACGTAATCTTGCAACCTTCCTTTATCAGGAAGCTAGTCCTTCAACTCGGGATAGTCAAGAGAAGGTTTTGAAACATTTAGAACAATTAGGCTTTGTGGTTAATCAAAGACGTCTATTAGCTCATAGTATGGATGAGGTTTGGACGTTTATTCAAGAAATTGGTCAAGAAAGAGATCAGTTGCCTTATGATATCGATGGAGTTGTGATTAAGGTCAATGATCTAGCTGGTCAGGAGCAACTAGGATTTACAGTCAAAGCACCTAAGTGGGCAGTCGCTTATAAATTCCCAGCAGAAGAAAAAGAAGCGAAACTTCTTTCTGTTGACTGGACTGTTGGCCGTACAGGAGTTGTGACTCCGACTGCTAATCTTACTCCAGTACAACTTGCAGGTACAACTGTAAGTCGTGCAACCCTTCATAATGTTGACTATATCGCTGAAAAGGATATCCGTAGGGATGACACAGTCATTGTCTATAAGGCAGGTGATATCATTCCAGCTGTTCTACGAGTGGTAGAATCCAAGCGAGTGTCAGAGGAAAGACTAGATATTCCAACAAACTGTCCAAGTTGTGACAGTAAGCTTTTGCATTTTGAAGATGAGGTTGCCCTTCGTTGTATCAATCCGCGATGCCCTGCTCAAATCAAGGAAGGCTTGACGCACTTCGCATCGCGTGATGCTATGAATATTTCTGGCCTTGGTCCATCGATCGTGGAGAAACTATTTGCTGCCGATTTGGTTAAGGATGTTGCAGATATTTATCATTTGACTGTGGAAGATTTGCTTTTGCTAGATGGTATCAAGGAAAAATCTGCTCAAAAACTCTACCAGGCTATTCAAGCATCCAAAGAAAATTCTGCTGAAAAACTCTTGTTTGGTTTGGGGATTCGTCATGTGGGAAGTAAGGCAAGTCAGTTGCTTTTACAAAACTTCCATTCAATTGAATCGCTAGCACAAGCCAATCCTGAAGAAATTGCAAGTATCGAAAGTTTGGGGAGTGTCATTGCTCAAAGCCTACAGACCTATTTTGCTACAGAGGGTTCTGAAATCCTTTTAAGGGAATTGAAAGAATCAGGTGTTAATCTAGACTACAAAGGACAGACAGTTGCAGCACATGCATCCTTGTCTGGTCTAACTGTCGTATTGACAGGAAAACTAGAGCGTCTTAATCGCTCAGAAGCTAAAAATAAATTAGAAAGTCTAGGAGCCAAGGTTACTGGTAGTGTGTCGAAAAAAACAGACCTTGTTGTAGCAGGAGCAGATGCAGGAAGCAAGCTCCAAAAAGCACAAGAACTGGGAATAGAGATTCGTGATGAAGCTTGGCTTGAGAGTTTGTAAGCTATGAAAGAAGAAAAAAAACGCGCACGTCTCATTTATAATCCGACATCAGGCCAGGAAATTATCAAGCAAAATATCGCAGAAGTCCTAGAAGTGTTAGAGAGCATAGGCTATGAAACCAGTGCTTTCCAAACCAAACCTGAACACCTGTCAGCCCAGAAAGAAGCAGAAAGAGCTGCAAAAGCTGGCTTTGATTTGGTTTTAGTAGCTGGTGGCGATGGCACCATCAATGAAGTGGTTAATGGAATTGCACCTCTGGAACATCGTCCAAAGATAGCCATCATTCCTACTGGGACTATCAATGACTATGCAAGAGCATTGAAAATCCCTATGGGGGATCCAGTTGCTGCAGCGAAGATCATTGCTAAAAATGAAACCAAGAAAATTGATATTGGTCGTGCCTTTGGCGATAAGTATTTCATCAATATTGCTGCGGCAGGAGCTCTTACAGAGCTAACCTTTAGTGTTCCGAGTGAACTGAAGACGCGTCTGGGTTATCTGGCCTATGTTGCTAAAGGCATCGAGATGTTCCCAAAATCCAAAGCCCGTCCTGTTCGTATTTACCATGATTGGGGCATTTTTACAGGAGAAGTTTCTCATGTCTTTGTTGCCTTGACCAATTCTATCGGTGGATTTGAGCAATTCGCACCTGATACCAAGCTGGATGATGGCAATTTCACGCTTATTCTAGTAAAGACGGATAAAATACTAGATATGTTGAGTTTGCTAGTTCAGGCCATGAACGGAGGCCAACACGTATCAGATGTCAATGTTGAATATCTGAAAACTAGTAAACTCCGAATTGAAACTTTGGATCAGGAAGAGCCGTTTATGCTTAATCTTGATGGAGAATACGGTGGTGACACACCAGTAGATTTGGAAGTGTGCCATAATCACATTGAGTTTTTTGTGAATTGTGAGGCGATTGATCAAGAAATTATTAGTAACATATAAAATCAAATTTAATTTAGAAATTAGGGAGAACTATGTACAATTATCCTGTACTTATTCATTATCATCGTAAGGATGAAGCCTACGAGGCTTGCAGTTTCAGTAAAAAAACAGTAGATTCAGTAGAGCTTATCAAAGAAGAAGAATATTTTGGTGCCAAATTTTCACTGACTCAATCGAGTGAAGTAGCCCTTGAGACCATGACTTTTAGCGTTGAAAAAGATGGTGTCAGCAAAGAATATCCTATTCGCTTCAATTACTATCCACTTTTGACAGAGGTTTGGATTTTGGATGGAGATGATACAGTTTATTATTCTGAAAATCCTGCCATTGCAAGTCCCCACTATAAAGACCAAAATCCTTTTGCCTTTGACAAGGCAATCAATAGTGCGAGTTTCGACCACCACTGGGGTTATCAAGGAGAGTTGGGATGTCAAGTTTCTGAAAATGAAACAAGTTTTAGCTTATGGGCACCAACAGCTACTTCTGTCCAAGTAGTAGTCTATGAATCAACGAGCAATGACGCTCCTATCCTTAAAACCTTTGAAATGGAACGAGGAAATAGTTATTCCTATAGCCACAAGTACAATACCATTGGTGTTTGGAGTTTAACAGTTCCAGAAAGCTTAGCAGGTTGTGCTTACCACTACCAAATTGACTTTCCTCATCACCTGTCATTAACTCGTGATCCATATACAATAGCGACAAGTCCTGATGGAAAACGCTCAGCCATTGTCTCAAACCAAGATCGTCAGGTCGAAGGTTTTGAGGTTAAGCATGGTACAGAAGCAACTTGGCGTTTGGAAAATCCTTGCCAGGCAGTTGTGTATGAAATGCATATCCGTGATTTGACTAAGTCTAAAACATCTGGTGTTGCGCCAGAATTAAGAGGAACCTTCTTAGGTGCAGCGCAAACTGGAACAGTTAACCAATATGGTCAATCGACTGCGTTTGATTACATCAAAGAACTTGGTGTCAACTATGTTCAGTTGCAACCAATTGCAGACCGTCATAAAGAATACGATGCTGATGGAAATGTAACTTATAACTGGGGATATGATCCACAAAACTACAATGCTCCAGAAATTAGCATGTCTACAAATCCAAATGATCCAGGTCAAGCTATCCGTGATTTGAAAGCCATGGTCCAAGCTTATCACGATGCTGGTATCGGTGTTATTATGGACGTTGTTTACAATCATACCTTCTCAACCGTTGATGCACCATTCCAAACAACGGTTCCTGATTATTACTATCGAATGAACCATGATGGAACCTACCAAAATGGAACAGGAGTCGGTAACGAAACTGCCAGTGAGCATGAAATGTTCCGTAAATATATGATTGATTCGCTTCTCTACTGGGTAAAAGAGTACAATATTGACGGATTCCGCTTTGACTTGATGGGAATTCACGATGTTAAAACCATGCAGATGATTCGTTGGGCTATGGACGAAGTCGATCCGAAAATCATCCTGTATGGAGAAGGTTGGGATATGGGAACAGGTCTTGCTCCTTATGACAAGGCTAAGAAAGACAATGCCTACCAGTTGCCAAACATTGGATTCTTTAATGATAATCAACGTGATGCGGTCAAAGGTTGTGAAGTCTATGGCTCTATCAAATCTGGCTTCGTCAGTGGAGCAGGTACTGAGCCGATCATCGCAAAGGCTATTCTTGGAAGTCGAGAGCTGGGTTCTTACCTCAGCCCCAATCAGGTTCTTAACTATGTAGAAGCCCACGATAACTACAATTTGCATGATTTGCTTAGAACCCTTCATCCATCGGAGAGCGAAAAACGTATCATGAAGAAAGTAGAAACAGCAACGGCTATGAACCTCCTTATGCAAGGGATGGCATTCATGGAACTGGGGCAAGAGTTTGGCCGTACTAAACTCGTAGCTACAGGCGAAAATGGAGAGTTGACTCACGCAGATCGTGAGCGAGCAATGAACAGTTACAATGCTCCTGATAGTGTCAACCAAGTCAACTGGGATTTGATCAATGAGCGTCAAGATAGTATCGAGTTTGTCCGTCAGATTATCCGTCTTAAAACACAAACTAGTGCCTTTTCATACCCTACCTATGAAGAAGTCTACCGTCATGTCTTTGTTCACACAGCCATTGAAAATAGTGGTTGGATTGTCTACGAGATTCAGGGAATTGAAGAGCACTTCTTGGTTGTTTTCAATGCTAAAGGGGCTTCATTTTACTATGAAAATGCAGGAAACCTTGAAATGTTGGTAACTAATAGCCGTTCTGACCAAGAAAATGTTATTGACGACGTCAGTGTGGCAGTTATGAATGTTTTATCGTAAGTCTTAATTTGAAGACGGAGTCAATGAAATGTAGGGCAAAGCTATTTTGTAGAGTCCAATGAATGAACAAAAATGTTTCAAAGGCTCATTTCTACTAAAAATACGAGGTCGGGATTTTTGATCCCGGCCTATAATTCTAGACAGTCTCTGTTGAAGTCCTAAGTAAAACTAAAATTTTCAGAATAGTAGTTCATTTTCAAGTCGTAGACAGATAGAAAAAAACAGAAGTTTCATTACTAATTGAATTATAATTAGAAAAGTTCATTACTTTTAGTGGGAGATACCTATGGATATCAATACAATTACTCTGGAAAAATTCATCACCTTAAATGAAGAGGAGAAACTTCAATGTCTCAAAGACATTAAGCATACCTACCAATTCGAAAAGATAAAGGAAATCTTCTCAGAGCTTGGATTAGAAAATTTAAGTGGCCAAGTACTTAGTGAACTAGCCAAAGTTTGTAATAATTGGAGTCAATTCGAAGAGGCAAAAATAGTTTTAGAGATGGTTTCTGAAGAAGATAGAGATGCTATTTGGTATTATCGAAATGGTTTTACCCATTGGCGTTTATCTAGTGATCCGAACAAGGACTTTGAAACTGAAGCTAATCAGGCTCTAGCTTTATTAGAAAATGCTATCAAAAATGCTATCAAAAATGCTGGTTCCCCAACAAATCCAGTTATTGAATGGTGTATTGAGTTGGTTAGAGTAGGTTCTCTAAAGCAAGTTCTTGAAAACAGGCCAACAGACTATCCCTTGTTACAAAAATACTATTTTGAAGATGTTAATGAAACTAATCAAGTAATGAAAATTGTACAAAATAAGAAATTATACAAGAATATTACGATAGAAGACGTCCAAAATGCAAAAGACTCATGGGACATTATTAAACCAGTATACGAAACTGTTAACATTTATAACACCTATGAAGACTATCTCGATTCTGCAAAAATCTTTACTTTAGAACAAAGATACCTTCTGGCGATTATCTGGTATTTTATCGAAGTAAACAATGGAGGCCACTATCAATTTTTCGATAATTCTACAGGGATTGTCTGGGAAGATACTTTAAAGGGCTTCGACCTATTTGGAATGAAGGAGCATGCTGCTAATTTCAAAAATCTCCTTGCATACTTTGGCGGAACTATCTCCTTTGTTAGAGAAGAAAGATCGGAGCTGCTAGCACAGATGGAAGAAGAGTATGGCGATGATTTTTATGAGAAATTGGATGAAGCAGATAATTTTGTCTATGATTATGATGGAAATGAGAATGAGCTAAGTTTTATCAAAAAATATCCAGAGAAATTCATTTTTCATGGAAGTGCAGATAAATCGTAAAGAATAGTAAATAAAGAAAGAGCAGATTGGAAGGTCTGCTCTATTTTTTTAGGGGGAAATCCCTTGTTTCTGAATAGTTGCAACCTAAATTGAATGTTATAAACTCTATATTTACGGATTTTCAATATATTTTCCAAAAATATAAGGCTAAAAATTGCTTAAAACCGAATATTTTGTTACTATTATATAAAAATGTAAGAAAATGAAAAGAGGTGAAGACAAATCAGAAAATTTAAATGATTTTCCCAGGACGCATCAGAGAATTATTTTCAGATTTTCGAAATAATTTTTTAAAATATAGTAATTTACTTGAAACTTCTCTTAAAAGGTAGTATAATAAAAAATAAGAAAACGCTTTCAATTAAAAGGGGGATTAAATGGATAAATTAGAAGCTTTAAGAACTTTTACCAGTGGTGAAAATTTCCATCTTCAACACTATTTAGGAGCGCATCGTGAAGAAAGAGACGGTGAGTATGGCTATACATTCCGTGTCTGGGCGCCAAATGCGCAGGCTGTCCATCTAGTTGGTGATTTTACTAACTGGGTTGAAAATCAAATCCCCATGGTTCGTAATGAATCTGGAGTTTGGGAAGTTTTTACAACTTTAGCTCAAGAGGGGCATATTTATAAATATCATATTACTCGTGCTAATGGTCATCAGCTTATGAAGATTGATCCCTTGGCAGTACGCTATGAAGATCGTCCAGGCACAGGGGCTGTTTTAACAGAAATTCCTGAGAAAAAATGGAAAGACGGTCTTTGGTTAGCTCGTAGAAAACGTTGGGGATTTTTCGAGAGACCAGTTAACATCTATGAGGCGCATGCAGGATCTTGGAAGAGAAATCCTGATGGGACACCTTATAGTTTTGCTCAACTAAAAGAGGAACTTATCCCATATCTTGTTGAGATGAACTATACTCATATCGAGTTTATGCCTTTGATGTCTCATCCTCTTGGATTGAGTTGGGGCTATCAGCTCATGGGTTATTTCGCTTTAGAACATGCCTATGGTCGTCCTGAAGAGTTTCAAGACTTTGTTGAGGAATGTCATATCAACAATATCGGAGTAATTGTGGACTGGGTACCTGGACACTTTACAATCAATGACGACGCTTTGGCATACTACGACGGCACCCCGACTTTTGAATACCAGGATCATAATAAGGCTAACAACTACGGTTGGGGAGCACTCAACTTTGACCTTGGTAAAAATGAAGTCCAATCTTTCTTGATTTCTAGCATTAAGTTTTGGATTGATTTCTATCATCTAGATGGTATTCGTGTTGATGCCGTAAGTAATATTCTCTATCTAGATTATGATAATGCTCCATGGACCCCAAATAAAGACGGTGGCAATCTCAACTATGAAGGCTATTATTTCCTTCAACGTTTGAACGATGTTATTAAGCTAGCTCATCCGGATGTTATGATGATTGCAGAGGAGTCTTCTTCAGGTACCAAGATTACTGGCATGAAGGAAATGGGTGGACTTGGATTTGACTACAAGTGGAACATGGGTTGGATGAATGATATCCTACGTTTCTACGAAGAAGATCCAATTTACCGTAAGTATGACTTTAATCTTGTGACTTTCAGCTTCATGTATGTCTTTAATGAAAATTATCTCCTACCATTCTCACATGATGAGGTTGTCCACGGTAAGAAGAGTATGATGCATAAGATGTGGGGTGATCGTTACAATCAGTTCGCTGGTTTGAGAAACTTATACACCTATCAAATTTGTCACCCTGGTAAGAAATTACTCTTCATGGGTAGTGAGTTTGGTCAATTCCTAGAGTGGAAATCCGAAGAGCAATTAGAGTGGTCTAACCTAGAAGATCCGATGAATGCCAAGATGAAGTACTTTACATCACAGTTGAATCAGCTTTATAAAGACCACCGTTGTCTTTGGGAAATTGATACAAGCTATGACGGTATTGAAATTATTGATGCGGATAACAGAGATCAGAGTGTTCTTTCCTTTATCCGAAAAGGCAAGAAAGGCGAGATGCTAGTCTGTGTCTTCAATATGGCACCGGTTGAACGTCCTGATTTCACAATTGGTCTTCCTGTTGCAGGTATTTATGAAGAAATTTGGAATACAGAGTTAGAACAATGGGGTGGTGTGTGGAAAGAGCATAACCAAACTGTTCAAACTCAAGAAGGATTGTGGAAGGATTATGAGCAGACTTTGACCTTTACCTTGCCAGCTATGGGAGCAAGTATTTGGAAAATCAAACGTCGCATCAAACCTACTAAAAAAGTCGCTAATAAAACTCAAAAAGGAGTAGAAAATGAAGAATGAAATGCTAGCTTTAATCCTTGCTGGTGGGCAAGGAACTCGTCTTGGAAAACTCACTCAAAGCATTGCGAAACCAGCTGTGCAATTTGGTGGGCGCTACCGTATCATTGACTTTGCTCTTTCAAACTGTGCCAACTCTGGTATCCATAATGTTGGGGTTATTACACAGTATCAACCACTAGCTCTCAACAGCCACATTGGTAATGGTTCTAGTTGGGGTCTAGATGGTATTGACACAGGTGTTTCTATTCTTCAACCCTACTCTGCAAGTGAAGGAAACCGTTGGTTTGAAGGTACAAGTCATGCTATTTACCAAAACATCGACTATATCGACAGCATCAATCCTGAGTATGTTTTGATCCTTTCGGGTGACCATATCTACAAGATGGACTACGATGATATGCTCCAATCACACAAGGACAATAATGCCAGCTTGACAGTTGCTGTCTTGGATGTGCCACTTAAAGAAGCTAGCCGTTTTGGTATCATGAATACAGATGCTAATAATCGTATTGTTGAGTTTGAAGAAAAGCCAGCTGAACCAAAATCAACTAAGGCATCAATGGGTATCTATATTTTTGACTGGAAACGACTTCGTAATATGCTAGTTGCAGCTGAAAAGGCTAATCTAGACATGTCAGACTTCGGTAAAAATGTTATTCCAAACTATCTTGAAACAGGCGAAAGTGTCTATGCTTATGAATTCAATGGATACTGGAAGGACGTTGGTACTATCGAATCACTCTGGGAAGCAAATATGGAATACATTTCTCCAGAAAATGCTCTAGATAGCCGTAACCGTCAATGGAAAATTTATTCTCGTAACCTTATCGCTCCACCAAACTTCCTTGGAGAATTCGCTCAAGTAGAAGACTCTCTTGTAGTGGACGGATGTTACGTAAATGGTACAGTGAAGCATTCTATCCTCTCTACAGCAGCTCAAGTTCGTAAGGGAGCCGAAGTCGTTGATTCTGTTATCATGAGTGGAGCAGTTATTGGTAGAGGTGCTAAAATTACACGTGCAATCATCGGTGAAGGTGCAATTATTGCCGATGGTGTAGAAATTGATGGTACAGAAGAAGTACAAGTAGTCGGATATAACGAAGTAGTGGGGGTAGCAACAGATGAAGATTGATAAATATTCAGCGATTTTAGGAAATACCGTTGGTTCCCATGATATGTCAACCTTGACAAGTAACCGTCCTGTGGCGAGTTTGCCATTCGGAGGAAAGTATCGCTTGATTGACTTCCCACTCTCAAGTTTAGCAAATGCTGGTGTTCGTAGTGTCTTTGGAATCTTCCAACAAGATAATATCAGCTCAGTTTTCGACCACATTCGTTCAGGTCGTGAGTGGGGCTTGAATACACTACTTAGTCACTACTATTTAGGTATTTACAATACACGTGTAGAAAGTAGCACTGTTGGTAAAGAGTATTATCAACAACTCTTAACTTACTTAAAACGTTCAGGTTCAGACCAAACAGTTTCCTTGAACTGTGATGTTTTGGTAAATATTGATCTTGCTCAAGTTTTCCATTTGCATAATACAACAAAATCACCAATTACAGTTGTTTATAAGAAATTGCCTAAGAAGGTCATTTCAGAAGTAAATGCAATCCTTGATATTGATGAAACTGACCACGTACTTTCACACAAACTCTTTGATAAAAAATCAAACAAAGAATACTACAACATGTCAACAGATATCTTTGTTGTAGACACTCAATGGTTGATTAAACGTTTGGAAGAAGAAGCTCAAAAAGAATATCCAGAAAAATTACGTTATGTTCTTCGTGATTTGGCAGCCAAAGAAGGTGCTTTTGCATATGAATATACAGGTTACCTAGCCAATATTCATTCAGTAGAAACATATTACCAAGCTAATTTAGATATGCTTGATCAGCATAAATTCTACTCTTTGTTCTCGCCAAATCAAAAGATTCACACTAAAGTTAAAAACGAAGAGCCTACTTACTATGCACCAGGTTCAAAAGTAAACACATCTCAATTTGCTTCTGGTAGTATCGTTGAAGGCGAAGTGATTAAATCTGTTATTTCGCGTAATGTTCGTATCAATAAAGACAGCTTGGTTAAAGAATCTCTTATCTTCCCTCGTGTTGTCGTTGGAAAAGGTGCACAAGTTGAGTATGCAATTGTTGATAAGGGTGCTGAAATAGCTGAGGGAGTTGTTATTCGAGGTACAGCAGAAAACCCTGTTATCATCAAAAAAGGCGAAAAAGTAACAGAGGATGTCCTTTCATGAAAATTTTATTTGTAGCAGCAGAGGGAGCTCCCTTTTCAAAAACAGGTGGATTGGGAGACGTTATCGGAGCACTTCCAAAATCATTAGTAAAAGCTGGGCATGAAGTTGCTGTTATCTTACCCTACTATGACATGGTTGAAGCCAAGTTTGGTGATCAGATTGAAGATGTCCTTCAATTCGAAGTCTATGTTGGTTGGCGCAGACAATTTTGTGGAATTAAGAAAACTGTTTTAAACGGTGTTACCTTCTACTTTATCGACAATCAATATTATTTCTTCCGTGGGCATGTTTATGGAGATTTCGATGATGGTGAACGTTTTGCCTTCTTCCAACTTGCTGCCCTCGAAGCTATGGAGCGTATCGGATTTATCCCTGATGTCCTCCACGCTCATGACTACCATACAGCAATGATCCCGTTCTTGTTAAAAGAAAAATACAGATGGATTCAAGCCTACGAAGAAATCAAGACGGTTTTGACCATTCATAACTTGGAATTTCAGGGTCAATTTTCTGAGAGTATGCTTTGGGACTTGTTCAGGGTTGGATTTGAGCGCTACGCTGATGGAACAGTTCGTTGGAATGATTGTCTTAACTGGATGAAGGCTGGTATTCTCTATGCAGACCGTGTATCAACCGTGTCACCGAGCTATGCTTATGAGATCATGACTACAGAGTTTGGTTGTGGTATTGATCAGATTCTCCGTATGGAATCTGGTAAGGTTTCTGGTATTGTTAATGGTATTGATACAGATTTGTACAACCCAGAGACGGATGCTTTACTTGAGTATCATTTTAATAAAACTGATTTGTCAGGAAAAGCTCAAAATAAAGCGAAACTTCAAGAAAGAGTTGGTCTTCCAGTACGTCCTGATGTACCAATGATTGGTATCGTGTCACGTTTGACTCGTCAGAAGGGCTTTGATGTGGTGGTTGAAAGCCTGCATCGTATGCTTCAAGAGGATATTCAAATCGTTCTCTTAGGAACTGGAGATCCAGGATTTGAACAAGCCTTCTCTTGGTTTAGTCAAGTATTCCCAGAAAAACTTTCTGCCAATATCACTTTCGATGTGAAATTAGCTCAAGAGATTTATGCAGCATGTGATATTTTCCTCATGCCAAGTCGCTTTGAACCGTGTGGACTTTCACAAATGATGGCCATGAGATATGGTACGCTTCCTTTAGTAAACGAGGTGGGTGGACTTAGAGATACTGTTCAAGCCTTTAATCCAATTGAAGGAACAGGAACAGGCTTTAGCTTTAACAACTTAACTCCATACTGGCTTAACTGGGCATTGCAAACTGCTTTGGACGTTTATCATAACCATCCTGACGTATGGAAAAACATGCAAGTTCAGGCTATGGAATGTGATTTCTCTTGGGATACAGCCTGCAAGTCATATCTTGATTTGTATCATAGCTTAGCAAACTAAATAGTTAAAATCGTATGATACCTTCATACGATTTTTTGAGATTTTGAAAGTAAGGCAATTATATGAAAAAAATTAAAGGACTCTGTGTACTGGATGTTGATGGAACTCTGATAGAAGAAGAGGTCATTGATTTATTAGGAAAAGAGGCAGAGTGTGAAAATGAAGTAGCTCTACTGACTGTCCAAGCTATGAGGGGAGAACTAGATTTTGAAGAAAGCTTGAGAAAACGAGCTTCTTTATTACAAGGACTATCTGTAGATACTTTTGATAAGATTTATCATGAACTACACCTTAGTAAAAATGCTGCGCAATTTATTAACACTCTGCAAAAAAATCAGATAGAAGTGGGTTTAGTTTCGGGTGGATTTACACCTGTGGTTGAAAGAATAGCAAAAGATTTAGGGATTTCATTATTTTCTGCTAATCAACTGGAAATCAGAGATGGTCATTTAACTGGAAATCTTGTTGGTCCTATTATAAGCAGAGAAGTTAAAAAAGAAACCCTAGTAAGATGGGCTGATGAATTAGAGGTACCAATTGATAGAACAATTGCTATTGGAGATGGAGCTAATGATTTAGCAATGTTGAAGAGAGCTGGAATCGGCATTGGCTTCTGTGCCAAAGAAATCGTGAAAGAGGAAATTCCCCTTCAAATTGAAGATAGAGATTTAACAAAAGTATTGAATCTGATAGATTTCCTTTGATTAGAAAGATGAGTGTATGAAAATTGTTATAGCACCTGACTCTTTTAAGGAGAGTCTCCCTGCAAGTGAAGTAGCTAAAGCTATTAAACGAGGCCTTCAAAAGGCTCTACCTGAATCAAAATGTTTGCTCTTACCTGTTGGCGATGGAGGGGAAGGAACAGTGGATGCCATTAAAAATTCACTTGGTCTTGTAGAAAAAACTGCTTTAGTGACAGGTCCCTTTGGAGATGAGATTCAAATGACTTATGTTCAAAAAGGAGAACTTTCTCTGTTCGAGGTGGCCGATTTAGTTGGGCTTGCTAAAATTCCTATTGAAAAACGAAATCCACTGAAGATTCAAACAAAGGGGATTAGTCAACTGATCCTATATTTAATCGAACAAGGAATGAAAGAAATCTATATAGGAGTTGGTGGGACATCCAGTAACGATGGTGGGATTGGTATTGCTTCAGGACTTGGTTACCAGTTCTATGACAAAAATGGAGATGAACTTCTAGCTATTGGTCAGTCTTTGTTTGAAATTACTGATATCTCAAAGGAGAAAGTTATATCTATTCCTTCTGATGTGCGTATCAAAATCTTAGCAGATGTTACCAATCCACTCTGTGGAACTCACGGTGCTACCTATACATTTGGAAAGCAAAAAGGATTAGATCCAGCTCAATTTCAAAAAGTTGATGATGCTATTGAAAACTTTTACCACAAAGTTGCACCTGAAATGTTAAAATTGGATGGTGCTGGAGCAGGTGGCGGTATTGCAGCTGGCTTATGTGCTTTTGCTGGAGCAGAAATCGTATCTGGTATCCAAACTTGTTTAGATTTAATAAACTTCGATGAACAGGTCGCAGATGCAGATCTTGTCATCGTTGGTGAAGGTAGATTAGACACTCAAAGCTTAGCTGGCAAGGCTCCAATAGGTGTAGCAAAAAGAACACCAAATGGTGTTCCAGTTATTGCTATTTGTGGGAGTCTGTCAGAGGATTTACCACCCTTACCATTTGAAAATATCGTTGCAGCCTTTTCTATACTAGAAAAAAGTGAACCCCTGGAAGACAGTCTAAAAAATGCAGCTATCTATTTAGAAAATACAGCTACTAACATTAGTCAACTCTTAGCTTTGAAGAAGAATTAACCAAACCATTTTTTCCAAAAAGAAGTAGGAGCTTTGGTCTCTTTCTCTTGCCACAAGTCTGGAAAGGCCTTTTTAAGATCTTTTTCATTTATTTGAACAGGGGCATCACTATGAATAATCACGCCAAAAGGAGACGAATTGTGATCTTCTGAAACGATAGTCGCTTGGAAGTCAGCATCTTTGGCTTGTTTTAGATAATAGACCTGCTTTTCAAATACTACCCGAGGAGAAATTTTGACAAAAAGAGGTTCAGTTTCTTTTTTTAGACTCACTAAAATAGATACATAACCCTTTTGAAATTTATCATCATTAGCTGTTTCAAGGTCTGCATAGCCAAGGACCCTTTCCTCGAAAGTTCCGAGAAAACGTCTCTGTTCATCTGGATTTAGTTTAAGCCCACCATGAGCCTTTTCTAGGATTTGTTTGGATACATCAGTCATAAAAATAGTATATCATAAAATAAAGGAGAAAACAGATAAAAGAAAGCGATTACTTTATAAACTTAAGGAAAATTTGCACAAAGATAACGTTTTTCCTTGAAAAAGGTGTCTTTTTAAGGTATCATAGAGGTGTAAAAAATTTAACTCAATAAGGAGAGTAAAAAATGTCAATTATTACTGATGTTTACGCTCGCGAAGTCCTAGACTCACGCGGTAACCCAACACTTGAAGTAGAAGTTTACACTGAATCAGGTGCTTTCGGACGTGGTATGGTTCCATCAGGAGCTTCTACTGGTGAACACGAAGCAGTTGAACTTCGTGATGGTGACAAATCTCGTTACGGTGGTCTTGGTACACAAAAAGCTGTTGACAACGTAAACAACATCATCGCTGAAGCAATCATCGGCTACGATGTACGTGACCAACAAGCTATTGACCGTGCTATGATCGCACTTGACGGTACTCCTAACAAAGGTAAATTGGGTGCAAACGCAATCCTTGGTGTGTCTATCGCTGTAGCTCGTGCTGCTGCTGACTACCTTGAAATCCCACTTTACAGCTACCTTGGTGGATTCAACACTAAAGTTCTTCCAACTCCAATGATGAACATCATCAACGGTGGTTCTCACTCAGATGCTCCAATCGCTTTCCAAGAATTCATGATCGTACCTGCTGGTGCACCAACATTCAAAGAAGCTCTTCGTTGGGGTGCTGAAATCTTCCACGCTCTTAAGAAAATCCTTAAATCTCGTGGTCTTGAAACAGCTGTAGGTGACGAAGGTGGATTTGCTCCTCGTTTCGAAGGAACTGAAGACGGTGTTGAAACTATCCTTGCTGCTATCGAAGCTGCTGGTTATGTTCCAGGTAAAGACGTATTTATCGGATTTGACTGTGCATCATCAGAATTCTACGATAAAGAACGCAAAGTATACGACTACACTAAATTCGAAGGTGAAGGAGCTGCTGTTCGTACTTCTGCAGAACAAATCGATTACCTTGAAGAATTGGTAAACAAATACCCAATCATCACTATCGAAGATGGTATGGACGAAAACGACTGGGACGGTTGGAAAGCTCTTACTGAACGTCTTGGTGGTAAAGTTCAATTGGTTGGTGACGACTTCTTCGTAACAAACACTGCTTACCTTGAAAGAGGTATCGCTGAAGGTGCTGCTAACTCAATCCTTATCAAAGTTAACCAAATCGGTACTCTTACTGAGACATTCGACGCTATCGAAATGGCTAAAGAAGCTGGTTACACTGCAGTTGTATCACACCGTTCAGGTGAAACTGAAGATTCAACAATCGCTGACATCGCAGTTGCAACTAACGCAGGTCAAATCAAGACTGGTTCACTTTCACGTACAGACCGTATCGCTAAATATAACCAATTGCTTCGTATCGAAGATCAACTTGGTGAAGTAGCTGAATACCGTGGATTGAAATCATTCTACAACCTTAAAAAATAAAATAGTTCAGTGAACTATTTTATCCCGAACCTTGAAACTCAAAAGTTCGGCCGTTGATTTAACAACGTTTTAAGCCCCTCGGATATTTTCCGAGGGGCTTTTTTGATGTTCAAAGCGATGAGGATTCTAGTTTTATAGTTTTCAAAGTTCCTGACTCCAAAAGCATTGCGTTTGATGAGTTTGATGAAATTATTAGTGGCTTCCAATTTGGTGTTGGAATAGGGGACTGCAGGGCGTTGACGATTTTCTCTTTATTCTTTAGAAAGGTTTTAAAGACATTCTGAAAGAGAAGATGGACCTGTTTTAGATTGTCCTCAATGAGTCCGAAAAATTTGTCAGACTCCTTATTCTGAAAGTGAAAAATCAAGAGTTGATAGAGATTATAGTGGTGTTTCAAGTCTTCTGAATAGCTCAAAAACTTGTCTATAATCTCTCAGGAAACTGGTCTTTTATTTGTATATATGAATCTATTCCGAATTACTCTATTTTATTATATAATCAGGAAAGGAAGATTGTATAATATAATATTGAAACAACAATAAAATAAAATATTTTTACGGTTAAATCATATTTAAATCAGATTAGTAAAAACGAAGCGAATAAAGACAAAGGCACAAATTATATGCCTTTCATACATTAATTATATAATCAATTATATAATCGATTTTTTAAAACCTATGTATATCGCATAGGATAAGGGGAAGGATTTCGATTAGAGAAAAAAAATTAATAAAAAGTACAAAAAAGTAGATAAAAAAGTTGAAAAATTAACTCATAGTGATATACTAGTACCTGTAAGAGTTTACAAAAAAAATTTAAGGAGAATAAAATGAAATATCATTTTAATGAGCGCCAACGCTTTTCTTTACGTAAGTATAGCTTTGGTTTAGCGTCTGTTCTTTTGGGAACTGCCTTCTTTTTGAGTGGGCAAGTCGCTAGCGCTGATGAGACAAATGTTTCA
>NZ_JUOS01000126.1 GCF_001075875.1 Streptococcus oralis | reverse complement strand
GTTGAAACAACAGGTAAACAAGGTCAAACCCAAACAGGTAAGCCTGAATTTACTGAAGGCGACAGCCGTGTGCCAATGAACGATGATGTACCTGCAACATTTGACGATGGTTCAACTACCAAGACAGTTGATGGAGTTGGTACATACACAGTAGCAGCAGACGGAACAGTAACCTTTGTTCCTGAGAAATCATTCACGGGTAAAGCACCGGCCGTAACGGTTGTTCGTGAAGATAAGAACCGAACCAAAGCTTCTGCAACTTACACCCCAACAGTAATACTGGTAACTCCAACTGCTACACCAGCAGAATCAACTGGCCCTCAAGGTCTTGTTCAAACTGGAACAGTTACCTTCACTGAAGGTGACCCAGTCGCACCAATCGACAAGGATGCCATTACTCTTCTTGACGAGAATGGTCAACCAGCTACATCTGT
>NZ_JUOS01000125.1 GCF_001075875.1 Streptococcus oralis | reverse complement strand
CTGCGTCTTGCTCGACAATCCAAAGACAATTGAGAGGCTAGGACTTTTGTCCCAGCCTCTTTTTTAGTAGCTGGGATTTTGTACCAGGTTTTAACTCTTATTTCTCAACAGGTGATTTATTGGCGATATCAGCTAGGATTGCTGCTACAAACTCATCATCTTTAAACATTAAAAAGCTATCTACTTTCAGAGGAGATATCGTTTTTCTTCTTCTTCGGATAAGGATACAAAAATTTCTTCCCTTCTCTATCTTTTAAATTAATTGATTTCTTCAGGGAAAGACTGTAAAATTTTTGATATAATATGTAGGATGGACTGACGGATATTTAAAAGATAATGTTTAAAAGAATCACAGGTAAGAATTAAAAATATGTCAGTTTGGACAGAAGTCTCTCTACCATCATCCATTCAGAAACAAGATTATATGAAATAAAAGGAGTAACCAATGTCCGGAAACTATTCAACACGTGAATTCCGCGAGAAACTATATGATGACCTTCATGTTCGATTAAGAGATACACTGATTTTGATGTGTTCGATTTTTATTGCCTCTATAGGTCTAAATATGAATTCAACAGCTGTCGTTATTGGAGCCATGCTGATTTCCCCTCTTATGACACCGATTGTTGGACTGGGGTTTGGTTTAGCTATTTTTGATACGCGTTTAATCAAGCAATCTCTAGAGATTTTATTTACTCAAGTATTGGTCAGTTTACTTGTCTCGACTTTGTATTTCTGGATGTCTCCCTTATCTTATGCAAGTAGCGAGTTGATTGCACGAACCTCTCCAACCATTTGGGATGTTCTCATTGCTATTGCGGGTGGGATAGCAGGGTTCATTGGTTCAAGGAAAAAAGAAGCAAACAATATCGTACCAGGAGTAGCCATCGCAACAGCTCTGATGCCACCTATCTGCACTGCAGGCTATGGTTTAGCTAATGGAAATGTACGATTTTTATTTGGGGCCCTTTATCTTTTCTTGATCAACTGTGTCTTTATCATGCTAATCAACATTGTTGGAACAAGAATTTTTATGAGAAAATCTCCCTTAAGTTCATTTAATGAGCTAAGCATTAAATTGAGAATTGGGTTGATATCCTTGATTGTATTATTGGTCCTTCCAGCCAGCTATTCAGCAGTCACTCTGACGATGGATCAAGCGCGAAAAGAAGGGATCAAACAGTTTGTAGGAAATGAGTTCGCCAATCATACGGTCATTAATCAAGTCTACAAGTCAAGTAATAATGAATTGGTCTTGACGGTTGTTGGAGATCCGATTTCAGAAGAAGAATTAGAAACCATTCGCCAAAAACAAGCCTCTTACGGTATTCAATCTGTTCAATTGAAAGTCAAGCAATTCCATAATTCGGCAAAATTAGATAGTGAGACGACCAAGGAATTTTACGAAAACATTGACAAGTATATCGAACAAAAACTCTCTGAAAAAGATTTACAAAACGATCGCGCAAAAGAAAATGAAGCAGACAAGGATTGAGGATAGTCAACTTATCTAACTCATGGAAGCAAATCCTGGGAGGATATCCTATATCCAAAAGTTAATGGATAGAAAGGATTATTGATGAGGATACTATTTGTGGTGGTTTGACCAATCACTACTAGCTCAGGTTAAACAAAATATAAAAAGCAACAACGTTTTCAGTTGTTGCTTCTTTATTTAGCTAGAATTTTTATCCCAGGTTTTATCGTTTATTTTTCAACTCGTGATTTGTTAGCGATGTCTGTAAGAATCAATTCTACAAATGCATCTACCGGCATAGTTTCAGTTTCTTTTTGACCATAACGGCGAACGTTTACAGCCTTCTCTTCCATTTCCTTGTCTCCAACGATTAATTGGTAAGGAATCTTTTGAGTTTGAGACGCACGAATCTTGAACTGCATTTTTTCATTGCGCTCATCCACATCTGCACGGACACCACGGTCACGGAGCTTCTTAGCCACTTCCCAAGCGTAGTCCACATGTTTCTCGTTAGATACTGGGATGAGAGTTACTTGGTGTGGTGCAAGCCATGTTGGGAAGGCACCCTTGTAGTTCTCAATCAAGATAGCTGTAAAGCGTTCCATCGTTGAGATAACCCCACGGTGGATCATAACTGGGCGATGTTCTTCACCATCAGCTCCGATGTATTTGAGGTCGAAGCGTTCTGGGAGCAAGAAGTCAAGCTGGATAGTAGAGAGGGTTTCTTCTTTTCCAAGAGCTGTCTTAACCTGGATATCCAATTTTGGTCCGTAGAAGGCTGCTTCGCCTTCAGCTTCAAAGTAGTCAAGTCCCATGTCATCCATAGCTGATTTCAACATACGTTGAGCATTTTCCCACATTTCATCATTATCAAAATATTTGTGAGTATCTTGAGGATCACGATATGATAAACGGAAACGATAGTCAGTCAAGTTGAAATCTTCGTAAACATCTATAATCAATTGAAGCGTACGTTGGAACTCCTCTTTAATTTGTTCAGGTGTTACGAAAGTGTGACCGTCATTAAGTGACATTTCACGTACACGTTGAAGCCCTGTGAGAGCACCAGATTTTTCATAGCGGTGCATCATACCGATTTCAGCAATACGGATTGGCAATTCACGGTAAGAGTGAACGTGGTGTTTAAAGACTTCGATATGGTGAGGACAGTTCATTGGACGAAGAACGAATTCTTCCCCATCACCCATATCCATAGTTGGGAACATATCTTCACGGTAATGATCCCAGTGACCAGAAGTCTTGTAAAGTTCTACTGAGGCAATTGGTGGAGTGTAGACGTGTTGGTAACCAGCAGCGATTTCCTTGTCGACGATGTAGCGCTCCAATTCACGACGGATAGTAGCCCCATTTGGCAACCAGAATGGAAGCCCTTGACCAACCTCTTGAGAAATCATGAAGAGGTCAAGCTCTTTACCAAGTTTACGATGGTCACGTTCTTTGGCTTCTTCACGCATTTGAAGGTAGTTTTTCAAGTCTTTCTTGTCGAACCAAGCTGTACCGTAAATACGTTGCATCATAGCATTGTCGCTATTTCCACGCCAGTAAGCACCAGCTACGTTAAGAAGGTGGAAGATTTGGATACGACCAGTTGAAGGGACGTGTGGGCCACGGCAGAGGTCAACGTACTCACCTTGACGGTAGATGGTCAAACCACCTTCGTCTTTTGAGTGTTCTTCGATCAATTCTAACTTGTATGGATCGTTTTTGAAAATTTCACGCGCTTCATCTTTAGTCACTTCCTCACGAATAGATGGGAAGTTTTCTTTAACGATTTTTTGCATTTCTTCTTCGATACGAGGAAGATCTTCGTTAGAGATTTGACCCGCTTGGTTGTCTGTATCGTAGTAGAAACCATCTTCGATAGCTGGACCAACACCCAAGTGAATATCTGGGAAAAGGCGACGAGCTGCTTGGGCAAACAAGTGTGCAGCTGAGTGACGCAAGATTGGAAGGGCATCTTCGTGATCAGGTGTCACGATTTCGATGCTACCGTCTTCAGTTATAGCACGAGTAGTATCGATGAGTTTGCCGTTAAATTTACCAGCAAGAGCTTTTTTAGCTAGGGAATTGCTGATTGATTGGGCAATTTCAAAAGTTGTAACGCCAGATTCGAATTCACGAACAGCGCCATCTGGGAAAGTAATTTTAATCATGGTTTTCTCCTTTTTTATATTTCATAGTTTCTAAGCATTGACTTTTTATTATGAGACTACTTCCTAGTCTTAATGTTCAACTGCTTTTCTTTATCAGAGAGGAAGTTTTCCATTTCCGTCAGGATGTCTATATCCAAACGTTGAGAAAGTTCTACTAGCCACCAGATATTTTCTGAAAGTTTATGTTCCAGTGTGTAGGGTGTTTCATCATAGTAGCGTCCTTGCTTGGTCATCACTAATCGTTGGAAATTTCCAATATCATTCGATAAAGCCAAGAGGTCTTCTTCTACCGTCCACTTGGAATCATGATGCTTAACTTCCAGATCGTGATAAGCTTGTCGGATTGCCCAACTGCGCTCCACTAATTCTTGCAACTCCATAGTTAGTCTCCTCATAAAAAATTGCGACATCCTAAAAAGGACGTCGCAACGTGGTTCCACCTTCATTTATGTTCCTCAAAAAAGAGGGACACCTCTGATTGGCTCTAACGTAGCCACCGTTTTATGTTTGCATAAAAGTCAGTAGAGTAGTATCAGTATAGTCTTCCTATGCGTTCACAGCAACCACGCACTCTCTGGTAGAAAGGGGCTAAGTGACTTGTCTCTATGCATTATTATAGCATGATTGTGAGATTTTTCAAGGATTTTGTGAAAGTTTTTTGCTTTTCAGTTTTTGCATTAGATTCTTAATAGCTACACCGACAGCCATACCCGCGAGGGCAAAGATTTCATAGGCTAGGAAGTAGAGAAGGATAAATTCTCCGAAAGTAATGATGGTAAAGCCATAGAGTAAGCAACTAACTAGAAGCCAATAGAGTGAAAAACCAAATCGATAGCTATAAAGAAGCGAAACTATAAAAACTACGATAGGCGTAAGGATAAATATATTTAAAAGATAGAGCTCCGTTAGTTTTGGATTCTGTAATAGTAGTATAAATAATCCATAAAGTGGACAATAAAAGAAAAATACGACCAGATAGTAGGGGAGATATTTAAAGAATTTACGCATGGTAATCACCTCGTTATAAAACTATCAACTTAGATGTCCTTCCTATGAATATTATAGCATATTTGCAGTAAGAATAGTAAATCAGTTGACAAAGAAGTTAGTTATTGGTAGAATAGGAAATGTCGTAAAGACAAATAACTTCTTCTTGGTTACAGGCATGCCAACCTGTCACTCGGATGAAGCCAAATAAAAAGGAGAAACATCATGGCAATCTCAAAAGAGAAAAAAAATGAAATCATCGCACAATATGCACGTCACGAAGGTGATACAGGTTCAGTAGAGGTTCAAGTTGCTGTCCTTACTTGGGAAATCAACCACCTTAACGAACACATCAAACAACACAAAAAAGACCACGCTACTTACCGTGGATTGATGAAGAAAATCGGTCGCCGTCGTAACTTGCTTGCATACTTGCGTAAAAACGACGTTAACCGTTACCGTGAGTTGATTAACTCTCTTGGACTTCGTCGCTAATCTGCTTTATTTTCCACTTACATTGCGTTGTCACCTTACCTCGATATACTCAAGTATAATCTTCGGTTACGGTTCCTAGCACTGTAAGGTAAAATAAACCAGATCTTCTCCCTTCGGGGAGATTTTTTTGTTTCACTAAAATTTTTGTACAATCTTCGGCTTGCCGCCTAGTCTATAAACGTTTTATCCAGCAAGAATCATGATGCTAAGGGCGTTAAAAATCCGTATGAAAATAGGGAAAGGACACAGTGTTCGATGAACACAAGGAGTTTCATCTTTTTCACTAGGATTTTAGCCCGAGCTCAAATGAGCTCTCTGACTTCAGGGAGCTTTTTATTTTTTGCCAAGTGCTTAGGCCGTGTTCAATTGAGCATATCTTGAAAGTAAGGCTACTCGATTGAGTAGTCTTTTTATTTTTGTCACCTACCTCGATATACTCAAGTACAATCTTCGGCTTGCCGTCTAGTCTATAAACGTTTTATCCAGCAAGAATCATGATGCTAAGGGCGTAAGAAATCCGTATGAAAATAGGGAAACGACACCGTGTTCGATGAACACAAGGAGTTTCATCTTTTTCACTAGGTTTTTATCCCGAGTTCAAATCAGCTCTCTGACTTAAGAGGGCTTTTTTTGTGCATTTTTCTAGCCTTGTTCCTGATTTAGAAATGTGGTATACTATTTATGAAAATTGTCTAAAATTTTAATTTTTGTTAAAGGAGGGTTTCATGCTTTCCAAATCTTCTGGAAGCCATCAAAACCTGCGATATGTTTTTCTCCTATCTCTGTTGCTCGGAACTTTGGGAGTTTCTCTATTTTTGGCTGTTTCTATGGGTTCTGTTCAAATTAGCTTGAGTGATACTTATCGGATTATTTTGAGTAAGATGGGGGCCCCTCTGGATATAGGAGAACTTTCGAAGTCTACACTTGCTATTGTTTGGAATATGAGATTACCACGGGTTTTTCTTGGTTTGATAGTTGGTGCAGGCCTTTCCATGTGTGGTAGCGTCATGCAGTCCACAGTCAATAATCCAATCGCAGAGCCGTATGTGTTAGGAATTTCAGCTGGTGCAACCTTTGGAGCAACTTTGAGTATTATTCTTGGATTTAAAGTTTTGATTGGTCTAGGTTCTTTCCTTGGAGCGCTTGTGGCAACAGTTGCAGTCCTTCTGATTGCTTCTATGCAAGGCAGGATGACAACTTCCAGCCTGATTTTATCAGGAACGGTCGTGAATGCGCTATTTTTGGCTTTTTCAAACTTTATTATCTCTATTGGTGCCAATGCTGATAGCGTTATGACCATCAAGTTTTGGACCATGGGTTCCTTAGCGGGAACCTCCTGGGCTCACTTAACTTTGCCAACAGTAGTAGTGGGAATAGCTTTCTTATTTTTCTCTACCCAATATCGTGTTTTTAATGCCATGATGATGGGAGATGAGGCGGCTTTGACCTTGGGAATTCCCTTGCGTTTTTACTGGTATCTCTATGTGACGATTGTGGCTATAATGACAGCAATCTTGGTATCGACCTGTGGGATTATTGGTTTTGTTGGCCTTATCACACCTCATCTAGCCCGAAGTTTGGTTGGGACAAATTACAGAAGGCTATTTCCGATAGCTACTTTACTAGGTGCCCTCTTTGTCGTTTGGGCAGATGTTCTTGCTCGTGTCTTGATTCAGAATGCTGAACTTCCGATTGGTATCTTCACAGCCTTAGTAGGTGCACCTTTCTTTATCTACATGGTTGGAAGTAGACGAAGGGAGGTGAGGGTCTGATATGGACTTAATGTGTCAGGATATTCACTTTGGAATCGGAGAGAAAAAAATTCTCAAAGGGGTCTCACTTAAACTTGAGGGCAACCAATTTCATACCATTTTGGGGCCCAATGGAAGTGGGAAGACTAGCCTACTGAAACTCCTCTATCGCCAGGAAAAACCGAATCAAGGCTTGATTTCTCTAGATGGAAAGCCACTGGAACAATTGAGCGTCAAGGAAACGGCAAAGCAGATGGCAGTCGTCACGCAGTTTAATCAGTTACAATTTGATTGTACGGTTGAGGAAATTGTCATGCTGGGCAGAACACCCCATCTCTCTTTCTTACAAAAGGAAAAAGACAGTGATTTTTCTCTGGTTGAGGATGCTCTGGTCAAGGTAGATATGCTCGAAAAGAGAAATCGACTTTACTCTTCTTTGTCAGGAGGAGAGAAGCAGCGAGTTTTGTTGGCACGTGCCTTGGCACAAGAACCGACTCTCCTGCTCTTAGACGAACCAACCAATCATTTAGATATCAAGTACCAGCTAGACTTGTTAACCATTGTCAAAAATCTTCAGATCAATGTGCTAGCTGTCTTGCATGATATTCAGCTAGCTTGTCGCTATTCAGACTATCTCTACCTAATGAAAGAAGGGGAGATTGTTTACCAAGGAACTCCAAAAGAGACCATCACACCCGAGTCATTGCAGGCTATCTATGACGTCCAAAGTAAGGTAACTTGGACAGAAGATCAGCAAGCTATGATTCACTATTTATAAAAAATGAAAAGGAAAACAAAACATGAAAAAATCACTTAGTATATTGCTCCTAACAGTAGCTACCTTAACTTTAGCAGCTTGTGGAAATAGTGCAACAGAAAAAGCTACCACACAATCAAGCGCAGAGACAAGTCAAAAATCTACTACAGAAACCAACTATCCTGTAACCATCAAAACTTATGATGCCAAAGGAAATGAAGTCGAACAAGTTTTTGAAAAGGCACCTGAAAAGGTCATCACCAACAATCTTTCAACAACTGAAATCCTACTTGAACTCGGTTTGAAGGATAAAATTGCCGGTATGCTTAATCCTGATAATGCAGTAACTGGTAAATACAAGGATGCCATTGAAGCCATCCCTCATATTGGGGATAAAAAATCAGTCTCACAAGAAACGGTTCTTTCTTATGAACCAGACGCCTTGATGGGACGCAACATGATGTTTTCTGAAAAGTCAATGGGGACTATCAGTGCTTGGAATGAAAATAAAATCCCTGTTTATACGCAAAAAGCCTCACTTTCAAATATCCAACAGGATTTGGGAAATATCGTAGAAGATGTGAAGAATCTTGGTACCATTTTCAATGTCCAAGACAAGGCAAACCAATACGCAGAGCAATTGCAAGCTAAAATCGATGCGGTTAAAAAAGCCAATCCAGAAACACAGGGTGAAAAGAAAAAAGCTTTGATTATGGTTGCTTATAACGACGAAACCTTTGGTGCCTACAAGTCAGCCCTTCAAGAAAGTTTGCTCAACCAACTTGGTTACACAAATGTCGCAACAGGAACATCTGGTTTGACTTTAGAAAATCTAGTATCAATGGATCCAGAGTTGATTATCTATGTAACCAGCGACCGCAATCAAAAATTGGATGAAAAAGCAGTGGATTTGATGAAGGCAAATGCTGTTTTGGAAAATGTACCAGCAATCAAGAATCAAAAAATCATGACCATCTCTTACGATGAGTTGATGGACTACGGTCCAGCAGTGATTGATTCCCTTGAAAAAATCAATGACTTTATCAAGAAATAAGGAGTTTAACTGGGAAGGGATTCGTGTTAAAGTCAGTCTTCCTTCAAACTATGACTCTAAACAAGCCTACCCAGTTGTGCTCTTAAACGATGGGGAACTAGATTATTTGTCAGACCTGTCCCAATCTGTGATTTTGGTGGGTTTGATCCCAGAAAATCGTCTGGATGACTTTACACCTTGGAAAGCTAGTGCGTTGAAAGAAGGGGCGCCAGATTTCGGTGGGAAGGGAGACGACTACCATCAGAAGCTCTTTCAAGGAATTCTAACAACTCTGAAAAAGGATTACTTGATTGATGAAAGTAGGATTGCTTATGGTGGCTATTCACTGGGCGGTCTTGCAGCTGTTTATAGTCTCTATAGTAGTCATCTTCCTGTGACCTGTATCTTTTCTATCTGTGGTTCTTTCTGGTATCCAGAATTTATAGACTTTTGCAGGGAACATACTTTGATGCAGAGCCAAAGCCTTATTTATCTGCAAAATGGTCAGACAGAAGGTTCCAATCATTCCAACCGTCTGTCTAAGGCTCCTCTTTTTGCAAGGGAACTTCATGATCTGATTTCAGAAGCAGTTCCCTCAACATATTCCACCTTTGATGCATATGGGCATCATGAAGCTCTCGACCAACGCTATCAACAGTTTTGTGATTGGCTAATGAAAGAATGGGATCTTAAATAAAAAAGCGATACTCTCTGTTTATGATGGACAGAGAGTATTTTTCTTGTCTTTATTTGTCTATATTTTGAAATTTTCGTGGGTTTATCTAAATTGAAAGTTTAACTGAAATGCATCAAAATGTGGTATAATGAGTAGATAGATAGAATCGAGGATATTATGTCATTTACGAAATTTAAGTTTAAAAAATATATAGAAGAAGCTTTGGAGGAGTTGAAGTTTACGACTCCTACCGAGGTGCAGGATAAGTTGATTCCTATTGTCTTGGCTGGTCGAGACTTGGTTGGTGAATCAAAAACAGGTTCAGGGAAGACTCATACTTTCTTGCTTCCAATTTTCCAACAGTTGGATGAAGAGAGCGACAGTGTACAGGCAGTTATCACAGCTCCTAGTCGTGAGTTAGCAACTCAGATTTACCAAGCGGCTCGCCAGATTGCAGCACATTCAGAAGTTGAAATTCGTGTTGCCAACTATGTGGGTGGGACAGACAAGGCGCGTCAGATTGAAAAACTGGCAAGCAACCAGCCCCATATTGTTATCGGAACACCAGGTCGTATCTATGATTTGGTAAAATCGGGTGATTTGGCTATCCACAAGGCTAAGACCTTTGTAGTCGATGAAGCTGATATGACCTTGGATATGGGATTCTTGGAAACAGTTGATAAGATTGCAGGTAGCCTTCCCAAGGACTTGCAGTTTATGGTCTTTTCAGCAACTATTCCGCAAAAACTGCAACCATTCTTGAAAAAATACTTGTCTAATCCAGTTATGGAAAAAATCAAGACCAAAACAGTTATCTCAGATACCATTGATAACTGGTTGATTTCGACTAAAGGTCGTGATAAGAATGCCCAGATTTATGAATTGACTCAAGTCATGCAACCATATCTAGCCATGATTTTTGTCAATACTAAGACACGTGCAGATGAATTGCATACATACTTAACAGCCCAAGGCTTGAAAGTAGCTAAGATTCACGGAGATATTGCTCCTCGTGAACGTAAACGTATCATGAATCAGGTGAAAAACCTTGATTTTGAGTACATCGTTGCGACTGACTTGGCTGCGCGTGGGATTGACATCGAAGGTGTCAGCCACGTTATCAATGATGCCATTCCACAAGACTTGTCTTTCTTTGTTCACCGTGTCGGACGAACTGGACGTAATGGTTTACCAGGAACAGCCATTACACTTTACCAGCCTAGTGATGACTCAGATATTCGTGAGTTGGAAAAACTAGGAATCAAGTTTACTCCTAAGATGGTTAAAGACGGAGAGTTCCAAGATACTTATGACCGTGACCGCCGTGCTAATCGTGAGAAGAAACAGGAAAAACTGGACATCGAAATGATTGGCTTGGTTAAAAAGAAAAAGAAAAAAGTCAAACCAGGCTATAAGAAAAAAATCCAGTGGGCCGTCGATGAAAAACGCCGTAAAACCAAGCGAGCAGAAGGTCGTGCTCGCGGACGTGCAGAGCGAAAAGCCAAACGTCAAACATTTTAAACATGAAACAGTAGAACCAGTGGTTTTACTGTTTCGGATAGTTCTACATCTGGATTGTCAGAATTCATAAGTAGATGATGTTAAAAACTTAAAATTTAATCTGAACATTCTTTTAATTTTCTGAAGTTTATAATATACTTAAATTAAAAGTAGATTGTAGGAGAAGTTAAATGAAAGATTTTAAAGATTTTATTGCTGGGATTGGTGAAATAAATGTTATTGCTTATTTGATATATGTGTGTACCGGTCTCGCTTCTCTCTTTCATATATTGATCATCGGTTCAGAATTGAGTACTGGAAAAATAGTTTTAACCATCTTAGGTATACTTTACGTTATCCTTTTAACGATTGCTAGAATTTATCGAAAGTTTTTCTGGTAAGAATTAGAAAGAAATATAAAAACCCCATCAGAAATTTGAACTGCACCCCAAAAGTTATACAGAAAAAATCTAACTTTTGGGGTGTTTTATTATGAAATTGAATTATGAAGATAAAGTTCGGATTTATGAACTAAGAAAGCAAGGACAAAGTTTCAAACAGCTTTCGAAAAGATTTAGTGTGGATGTTTCTGGTCTAAAGTACATGATGAAA
>NZ_JUOS01000124.1 GCF_001075875.1 Streptococcus oralis | reverse complement strand
CACTGTTGTTGGGATGTCGAACTTGTAGTAACGTCCGAAGGCGAACTTAGTTGTATCGATGACTTGAGTGTTTTCCGCATCACCAAGTGACTTCGTGAAGCCAGCTTTAAGAGTTGCAGTAATCACACCGTTGTTCACAGCGATATCGAATTTAGCTGTGACATCATCACCTGTTACTGAATCGTAAGCTTTGATCTTAGTAGAATCAAGATCCAACTTAGTTTCATCGTAG
>NZ_JUOS01000123.1 GCF_001075875.1 Streptococcus oralis | reverse complement strand
GCTGAAGAAGTTAATGAAACTATTCAGAAAATTAATGATATTTACAAAAAATTCAATGAGTCCCAAGATATTGCTTTATATTATACTATGGCTTTAATCAATCTATCGACTAAACAAACTAAGGCTAAAGAATTTGCTGAAATTGCTCAAGAGATTAATGATATTTACAAAAAATTCAATGAGCCCCAAGATATTGCTTTATATTATACTATG
>NZ_JUOS01000122.1 GCF_001075875.1 Streptococcus oralis | reverse complement strand
ACTTGGACTTCTTGGAGTAATGAGTGGATTTGGACTTGTAGCTCGTAAGAAAAAAGAAGACTAAATTAAAAATCTAGTTAAATAAGAAATTCTTATGAGTAAATCACTTGTATAAAAGATTAGAGAAGACTATTTTGCTCTTCTCTTTTCTTGTATTCTGAACAGTGAGATAAGTTTACTCAATATGATTTAGTAACTGTATAAGACTTTTTTAAGTTTTGTAAGGTATGCTAGACTGGAAAAGGAGGAGCGTCCAATGAGAAAGAAATTCTTTCTGACTAGTGCTGCTGTTCTTTTAGCAGTTGCAACTTTGCAAAGCGCTCAAGCAGCCACTGATGTTCAAAAAGTAATTGATGAAACTTATGTTCAACCTGAGTACGTCTTGGGTTCATCATTAACAGAGGATCAAAAAAATCAAACACTTAAAAAACTTGGCTATGATGCCTCAAAAGATACTAAAGATTTGAAAACCATGACACCAGATGTCTACTCAAAAATTATGAATGTCGCAAACGATTCAAGCCTTCAACTTTATTCATCAGCAAAAATTCAAAAATTAGGAGAAAAATCTCCACTTGAGGTCAAGATTGAGACACCTGAAAATATTACTAAAGTAACGCAAGATATGTACCGTAATGCGGCTGTTACCTTGGGTGTGGAGCACGCGCGTATCACCGTAGCGGCCCCAATCCCTGTAACAGGCGAAAGTGCCTTAGCAGGTATTTACTATTCATTAGAAGCTAATGGTGTTCAACTTCCTCAAGAAAATAAAGACCTAGCTCAGGAAGAGCTAAAAGCCTTGTCAGACATTAACGATGAAAATAAGGACAAATCAGGCTATGATGCTAATAAACTGAACGTAGCCCTTGCCGATATCAAGGCTGCAGTCGCTAAAGCTAAAGAGTCTAAGGGTGAACTTACAGAAGATGATGTTCGTAAGATTGTTGAAGATACTTTAAAGAACTATAAACTAGATCAAGTTGTTACAGGAAACCAAATCAATGTCATCATCAACTTTGCCTTCAATCTTTCAAAGAGCGATATTCTTAATAACGAAGACTTTACTAAGACGCTAAAAGATCTAAAACAAAGTATCGTTGCACAAGCAGGTGATAGTTTCAGCAATATTGACCTAAACTTTGATGCCAATAAAGCTATTCAAGACGGTGGAAACATCCTTAGCTCAATTTGGCAAGCTATCCTTGATTTCTTCAAGAGTTTTGGTGCTTAGGTTAATTCATGGTATAATAGATGGTAACAGAACAGTTGCCGTCTTTTTTTTCGGCACATAGAAAGTGAAAAATATGTTAAAGAAAAATGATATTGTAGAAGTTGATATTGTCGATTTGACCCATGAAGGAGCAGGTGTTGCCAAGGTAGATGGCTTGGTCTTTTTTGTAGAGAATGCTCTTCCGACTGAAAAAATCCTTATGCGAGTCCTTAAAATCAACAAGAAGATTGGCTTTGGTAAAGTCGAGGAATACCTTATGCAATCTCCACATCGTAATCGAGACTTAGATTTGGCTTACCTGCGTTCAGGCATTGCTGACTTGGGACACCTAGCTTATTCGGAGCAACTCAAGTTTAAAACCAAGCAAGTAAAAGATAGCCTATATAAGATTGCTGGAATCACGGATGTAGAGGTTTCAGATACTCTTGGCATGGAAAATCCTGTCAAGTATCGTAACAAGGCTCAGGTTCCTGTTCGTCGTGTTAATGGTGTTCTGGAGACTGGTTTCTTCCGTAAGAATTCTCATGATCTTATGCCTCTTGAAGATTTTTATATTCAGGATCCTGTTATTGATCAGGTTATTCTTTCTTTACGAGATTTACTTCGTCGATATGACTTGAAGCCTTATGATGAAAAGGAACAGTCTGGCTTGATTCGTAATCTTGTTGTTCGTCGCGGGCATCATTCCGGACAAATCATGGTTATTTTGGTGACAACTCGTCCTAAAATTTTCCGAGTTGAACAGTTGATTGAACAAGTTATTAAGCAATTCCCAGAGATTGTGTCTGTTATGCAGAATATTAATGACCAGAATACCAATACCATTTTTGGGAAAGAATGGCGGGTTCTCTATGGTCAAGACTACATTACGGACCAAATGTTGGGGAATAGCTTCCAAATTTCTGGACCAGCCTTTTACCAGGTCAATACAGAAATGGCTGAAAAGCTCTACCAGACAGCTATTGATTTTGCAGAGTTAAGTGAAGAGGATGTGGTGATCGATGCCTATTCAGGAATAGGGACCATTGGCTTATCAGTCGCTAAACATGTCAAGGAAGTCTACGGGGTGGAAGTTATCCCAGAAGCAGTAGAAAATAGCCAGAAGAACACAGAATTGAACGGTATCACCAATGCCCACTATGTCTGTGACACAGCTGAAAATGCCATGAAGAAGTGGCTCAAGGAAGGCATCCATCCAACTGCCATCCTGGTCGACCCACCACGCAAGGGCTTGACCGAAAGCTTTATCAAAGCAAGCGCCCAAACAGGAGCTGACCGCATCGCCTATATCTCCTGTAACGTCGCCACCATGGCGCGTGATATCAAACTCTATCAAGAGTTGGGCTATGAATTGAAGAAAGTCCAGCCGGTGGATCTTTTTCCGCAGACGCATCACGTGGAGTGCGTAGTGTTGCTACAACGAAGAAAAGGGTAAAAATCCTTTATTTTAAGCACTCTTTCAAGCATTTTGTCTTTATTGAAAAGAGTGATTTTGACATAAAAAAGGTGCAAAAAAAGTATATTGATGTGAACGTATGTTTGGATGTCGACTGCGTAGACAAAAAAGAGATACATCAGTAATAAATTAACTCAACGAGAACATTTTAATAAGTGTTCTCGCTTTTTTATTTTCAGGAGGAAAAGCATGCAAAAGGAAGAACAGTCATCACGGCAAATCGTGATGTGCCATCTCATGGCTATCATGGGAATAAATATTGAGAAAGCAACTCAGTTAATTGCTGAAATGGAAGAGTCAGGGCTAATTCAATTTGATGAGTTAGGAAATGTTGGTTTATTAGTGTTGGAGGGACAATCATGAAACGTATCACCGCAAATCATTACCAAACATCAGAGCGTTATTATAAGCTCCCAAAACTCTTATTTGAAAGTGACCGATATAAGGACATGAAACTTGAAGTTAAAGTAGCTTATGCTGTCTTAAAAGACCGTTTGGAGTTATCTTTGAGTAGAGGTTGGATAGATGAGGATGGGGCCATCTATTTGGTTTATTCCAACTCAAAACTTATGACACTTCTTGGTTGTTCCAAGTCAAAATTGCTGACGATAAAGAAAACATTACGTGAGTATGGCTTGATAGATGAAGTCCAACAGTCTTCCAGTGAAAAAGGACGCTTGGCCAATAAGATTTACTTAGGGGAGCTAGAACATGAACCTACCCCCGTCTTAAATTCAGACGGGGGTAGTGTTCAAAAAACACTAGGGGGGTGTCAAAATCAGCCGGGGCTGGTCTTAAATTCAGCCACTAGTGAGACTGAAGTTAGTGAGACTAATAATAGTGAAACTAAAGGGAGTGAGTCTGTCATTGAGGACGAGGAGGAGACAGAAAATCTAACAAGTAAGAAAAGCGAAAATGAACATTTTCATCGTAAGGTGGAGCAAGTCACAAGATATGACAGAGATTACATTTGGGGACTGGTTCATGAGCAGTTGAGACAAGTTGGATTATCACAGGCAGCTAGTGACTATGCCATGATTCATTTTAACCACCGATACAAATATGCTTTGGAACACATGAGGTTTGCGGCTAGGGCAGAAACGATAGCGGAATACGTTTTTAATGGCATATTAGCCGAATGGACCAAGGGACAACGCTTAAACGAACTAAAAGGAGGTGAGTAGATGTTTTGGTGAATTTTATTAGGGATTTTGAGACTATGAATGATTTGGCTCATTATTGAGGTCATCACTGCCCCAGAAATGGAAGATCATTATTAAGCAAGGGCGTTACAGAAGAAGTAATGTCCTTTTATTTTTGCCAGAAAGGAATGAGAGAAATGAAGTTTTTAGATTTGTTTGCAGGAATTGGAGGCTTTCGATTGGGTTTAACTAATCAGGGCCATGAGTGTATTGGCTTTTGTGAAATTGACAAGTTTGCGAGGAAATCTTACAAGGCCATCTATAAGACCGAAGGAGAAATAGAATTTCATGATATTAGACAAGTTACAGACCAAGACTTTAGACAACTTAGAGGGCAAGTGGACATCATCTGTGGGGGCTTCCCTTGCCAAGCATTTTCACTCGCAGGCAGACGATTGGGATTTGAGGATACTAGAGGAACTCTGTTCTTTGAGATTGCTCGAGCGGCCAAACAGATCCAACCACGTTTTCTATTTTTGGAAAACGTCAAAGGCTTACTCAGTCACGACAAGGGAGAGACATTTCGAACAATCCTCACCACATTGGATGAGTTGGGGTATGATGTCGAATGGCAGGTGCTTAACAGTAAAGATTTCCAAGTGCCACAAAACCGTGAAAGAGTTTTTATTATCGGACATTCTAGAAGATACTGTTCCCGATTCTTATTTCCTCTCAGAAGAGAAAGTAGCTCAACTGGTCTTGAGCGATTAGGTAATATCAATCCGTCAGGAAAAGGCATGAATGGGGAGGTTTATCTAACCAGCGGTTTAGCACCAACCCTAACAAGAGGAAAAGGAGAAGGGACTAAAATTGCCATTCCAGTATTAACCCCAGATAGGTTAGAAAAACGCCAACATGGCAGACGCTTTAAGGACAATCAAGAGCCTATGTTTACCTTAACTAGCCAAGATAGACATGGAGTGGTCGTCGCAGGAACCTTACCAACGTCTTTTGTGCAAACTGGACGAGTCTATGACCTTTCAGGGATTTCTCCAACACTGACTACCATGCAGGGAGGTGATAAAGTTCCTAAGATTCTTTATCGTGAAGAAGCACCGCATTTAAAAATTAGGGAAGCCACCAAACTAGGCTATGCCAAGGCAACCATTGGAGATTCTGTCAACCTTGCTTACCCAGAGTCTACCAAACGTAGAGGGCGAGTAGGAAAGGGAATATCAAATACCTTGACCACCTCTGATAACATGGGAGTGGTCGTAGCTGCTTTAGAGTACCGTAAGGACAAGTGGTATGAAGTGACTGGGCTTGTCTTAGACGGAAAACTTTATCGTTTGAGAATCAGACGCCTAACACCTAGAGAGTGTTTTAGGCTTCAAGGATTTCCTGATTGGGCTTATGAAAGGGCAGAGACTGTATCCAGTAAAAGTCAGTTATACAAACAGGCCGGAAATAGCGTGACCGTCACCGTTATTGAAGCTATTGCTAGAGAATTTAGAAAGATTGAAGAGGAAGAAGAACATGAAATTATTACACACGAAGAGTATTAGGGAGTGCACAGAACTGGAAGAAGCCATTCATCGATGGTAGGATTAGAGATTGTAATGAATATAGACACGTTAGAAATCTTTGACGTTATCGATCATGATAAGAAGGGAAACAGCGAACAAGAGCCTACAACAATCCAATTAAGCTTATTTGACTCAATGACGTGCATTTGACAGAAGGAGATAAATTAGGATGGACAGAGAAGCGCTATACAATGAATTAATTCAAAGTGAACCATTAGGTTTCATTGATCCTTTTTCTGACCTTGGCGAATTTGATCCTCTTCAGCTGAAATTTAAACAGCCTGTCAAAGAGCTAGTGAATCGATATTCAGGAAAACCTTACAGCTTGGCATGGCAACATAAAATTCTGGAAATGCGGAAGTTGTTTATTGATTATCAGATAGCATTAAATGAAGAAGATAAGCAGATTAACTTTCAGCGAAGAACAAGAAGCGAAGAGTCCAAAGAACATGCTACTACTATTGTAACAACATATTTGAAGTTGGGATTTAGTTTTAAAGAAATTGAGAAGCGTGTTTCTTTATCTTACAAACAACTTCGTCGAGGGTGGAAAAGAAGTGATCACATAATGACAAATAGTCCTGAATTTTATAGAAAAGGGGACTTATCAGAAGGTTACTGTTTACCGAGTAAAAAGCTACCTAAAAGTATGAGAATCAATGAGGGATAGAAAATGGAAACTGGAATTTGTAGACGATGTGCTTGCAACTGGGTTACACCTTGCATCAATGAAAAGTATGGTCCTTGTTGGTGGATAGATAAAAACAGAACGCTGTGTAGCCATTGTTACTACAGCTGGAATGGTGATACTGAAATGTCCTTGTACAACTTACCAGAGGAGAGATAAATGCGCTAGTATCGTTTTATGTAATCTTTAATTATTGGGTTTTGCTGAAGAAATAGGAGGAACTATGGTATATACTGGACTGTCTTATTCAAGCTGGAAAGGACGTTCTGAAACTAAGGAAGAGAAGAAAGAATGTCATAAAATTCAGCAGAAAAAAAGAGAACAAGAGAAACAAATTAGAAAAAGACAGATAGAAAATGATTTGACATTTGCTAAGGAACGCTATGGAACAATAGGAGTCTGTAACTACATTATTCCAGATAAGGATTTGCCGAAGGATTTCAAAACTTCTGGAGCTATTATTAGAGTTAACCTAACTGATGTTATTCAATGCGAACATGCGAATAATGATTTTAAACTATTTTATAGAACGTCTAAACTAAGAGGTTTACCTAATTACTTGGCAAATATTCTCGATATTACTTATGACATCGCTATTGAAGTATCTTCACAATTATTGATTGATGAGCTTAATTTTAGCAATATCCGCAATAGCTATTTGGAATTATACGAGTTTGAAGTCGATAATCAATTACTCATTGCAAAGCATGGTTTAAGAGATCCGTTTTATAAAAAAGCAAGACGCTTGATTTTAGAAGAGATACAGCGAGTAGAAGCTCATAATAGGTTTAAGAAATGCTGGAAGAATAATAGGCATTGGAAGAAAAAAGGGCTATCGAAGGAAAGTATTTTAAGATTATATGCTTTTGCTGATGATTTCTATCTTAGACCTGATTGGGATAAGTATATCTATCTGAAGTTGTTTAAAAAATGAAGGGAGGAGACAGGATGATATGGCTATTACAGAAAGAAAAGTATTCTTACAAACGTTAAGAAATGCGAGAAGCAGAGTTATCCTATTGGAGCGACTAAAGTCATCTATACTTAACAATACAGCAGTCGATCTAGAAACAGTGCCATTTTCAGGATCTAATTCTAGTAATTTATATGAAGCTATCCAATGCTATATTGACTACGGGGAATTGCCGCTAAATGGGAAAATAGAAGATTTTTGGAAAACCTATGAACAAACTCTACAAATAAATAATTCAGAGGAAAGAAATATGAAACATACAGACTGGAAAAAATTACACAAAGACCCCTTACTATCGAAGAAAAAAAGAATACGGAGATAAAATTGAATTCATGTAGGATGGGAAAACTCCTGAATTAGACGAAGAGGTTCTTGTTTACACAAGTGAAAGCGAAGAAGTGTATACAGATATCTGGGTTGATTTTAATGATGGCATTGGTTTTGAAAATACAAGTAGTAATGTTATTTATTGGATGAGTTTCCCAAAAACGCCTGAAATCAAGGAGTAATTATCATGGAAGAAGCAGTATTAAAGGGGCGTGTTTGTACTTGGGAACGTCTTCTAGATGAACTATTACAAAACGAAACAAAAGTGGAGAAGGATGAAATTGATTTAATTCCAATTAAAACATCTTGTAGAAAAGAGTATTTCTGGATAGCAGAAGCAAGTGTTGAAAATCAGCACAATACAAGTACTACTGAATATGGGTATTGCTCATTTTGTGGATTTAAAAAACAAGAGATTCTTATAGTTGATTTGTAGAAATTAAAAAACATGAAAAAGATTGATTTATTAAAATGCTTATCTATCATCACAAAGGACGGATTAAGAACACAAAAATTTAATAATAGCCATCTACAGTTCATCTCTTCAGCTGAAGAAGGAAGACGAGGCTCTGTATTTGCTTATCGTTTAAAAGCGAATATGGTTAAAGCACGTGGTGTTGTTTTAACCTCTGTCGAATCATTGCTGGAGAACCAGGATCAGTTTACGCACTGGACTCCTTACGTATATTGCTACGGAAGCTATAATGATGCTGGTCGACGGATTACACGTGGCCACTCTGAAGATAATCTTAGACAGATTAACACATTCTACATTGACTTCGATATTACCTCTGTAGCTGAAGAAATGACGACAGGAGATATTTTAACTGCTTCCCTGGAGCTAGGTTTTATGCCGACGTTGATTCTAAAATCTGATAAGGGATTTCAAGCCTATTTTGTCTTGTCAGAATCGACCTACGTCACAGCACATTCCCAATTTAGAGTGGTAAAGGTGGCCAAAGCAATCTCTCAAAATTTGAGAAATTACTTTGCTCAAACTTTACCAGTAGATATGACCTGTAACCATTTTAGAATTGCTCGGATTCCTAGAACTGATAATGTTGAATTTTTTGATGCTGACTATACCTATTCGTTCCAGGAGTGGTTAGATTGGTCGATGAAGCAATCAGAACTTCCTTTCCCAAGTAAAAAGCCCAATTTGACGGTTATTTCAGGCTCTGAAGGGGTGAAATAGATTGATGAACCTTGGTATCATTGCTGATGAGAGAGGGGAAAATCAAAGGTGGAAAATCCTTGATGGGAAGAAACAACGTTCTTTTCACGCTGGCTTTAGCTAACTTCTCTTCAGGAATCGATCAGAAGGAGTGTGAGGAGGTTCTTTCTAGCTTTAATGAAAATCTAGACGAAGCACTCTCTTCAGCTGAATATCATAAGATTATCACAAGTGCCTACTCAGGAAAATATGAAGCTGCTAGTCGTGACTATGTAATGACTTTATGTAAAGCATGGGTTAACCAGGAACTAAAGGCTTCAGATTTCTTTGTGAAGCAACGTTGGTACAAGTTTAAGAAGAAACGTGCTGACAGAAAGAATAGTCATCTTCATGAATGGAAAACAGACGTAATGGCCTATTTAGAAGGCTTCTATCAATCTGAGGATCCATTTATCCAGACGACAAAAAAAGAGATACGAGAGAAGTTGAACATTCCTGAGCGTTCATTAGACAAAGTATTGAAGGTTCTCAAAACAGAACAAAAGATCTTCTTCACAGTCAAACATGGCCGTGGAGGAGGCATCAGGTTAGCCTCTATCAAAGAAATCTTACTTTCCCTTATCCAGGTAAAGAAAGAACGTCAGGAAGCTTATATGGACAACATTGCCACTTTCTTTGAAGAAAGTATAGAGTTCACTCAGAGAGTGATAGAAAGGGTTAAAGATGGGTTCAAACAAACACAACAACTATCTCTATTTGAACTTGATATTGGATAATTTTAAAAACCCGTAAACTGCCTTACATTTATATCTACGATTATTACAAGCATATACAGTTATAAAATAACTTATGGAGGAATGATATGATTTTGATTTTAGTTGGATTATTTAGTCTTATATTTGTAGGAGGATTTTTCTTAGTTTTAGTTCTCTCACTTATAGGGATTCGTCAACAAGTTCGTTTTGAAAACGGATATGATTCTGAATTAGAGACAGATCGATTGGCAATGATTGGCCAAAATAGAAAGTGAGAAGAAGAATGAAGTACGTAATTTTCAGTTTTGAATTAGGAGATTATATTTGTAATGGGGAGAATAAAGTTTTAGTTTTTGATACCTTGGGACTAGCTTTTCAGTATCTTCAAAAGCATTACCGAAAACCACTTCCTGAACAAAGAAAAAAGAGCTTGATTCACTATCCAGATGTGTATCAAGCTCCGTTTAGACTTCTAAAAGTTTGTTAGGAAGGAGACAGGTCAATGTCAGAGTTATTCAAAATTATTCGTGGATACTACCTAACAGGAGTTGGACAGGAACCATTGGCTTATTATTTCAAACTTTCATCGGATAACTTAAAATTTGAGTCGGTTTCTGCAGGGGATGTAGCTTTAACTTTTTATCAAAACGAGGAGAGTATTACTAGCATTCCAGCGATTGTTAGAGTAGATAGTGTTATCTCAAATGATAAAATGATTTCAGATTATCTGCAGGAGGAGTTAAGAGATCACTATCCAATGTTGCCAATTGTCCGTGTATTAGATTCTGAGGAATTTGATCCTTTACTCTTTCAAGAAGTGATGACAACGTTCACTAACTTAAAATCAGAAATAAAAGAATTAGCCAAGATTGATTATGTTCAAGGTTCCATATTTGATTTTATGGATGAGGAGGAAATAGGATGAGAGAACTTTTTACACACGTTAAGTTAGTTCTAGGGATTATTCTTGTCATTGTACTTGTGACTCTCGCAGTTTTAGGAGGATATAGGCTGCATAAAGATTATTTTATCTTAGATTATGATCCTCACCTTACTCAGAAGGAATACCAGAATACTGTACTAGATCAAAATGTAAATTTGGTATTTTATAAAAAAAATTGTCCTTACTGTCAGGTTGGGAAAAGTGTAGTTGAAGATGCAGCCAATAAAGGTTCCTACCCAACATTTTACATTGATACTCAGACAGAAGAAGGTCAAAAGTTGGTAGAAAAATACCAGGTTGAAAAAGCTGCAACTATCATCAAGATTCGTAAGGGAAAAATAAAGAAATATCTATATGCTTCAAGAGATTCCGAGGAAAAGATTGTAGCAGATGAGAAAGTGATCCAGGAGGCCATAAATGACTAAAAGGGTAAAGCTAAGTAAATGGGCCGAGACAGCTTTTCAAAATGATTGGGAACTGTGGCGTACTAGGACAAATGAAGGAATGGTTGTTTTAGGAAAATTATCAGATGGAACGTTTACCCTACATCGTTTTAATGATGAGGGGGGACAACTAACACATATTTCGCATGATGAAGCTCTTTGGCTAACATTGGATTTGGCACCTGAAAAGTTAGGCTGTATTTAAGGAGGTAGTATGTGTCAAATTTTAAATGCTATTGCGCATGGCGTGGTTGGAACTTTCTTGATTGCAATCTGGTTCGTACCACTCTTTAAGATAACTATATGTGATAACTTTGGAAATGAAATCAAAACGAAAAGGTTGCCATTAGCGTTCTTAATGTTACTAAAAAGTGTTTGGCCGAAAAGTAAGGTTTCATTTATTTGGAAAGGATATAAGAAGCATGAGGATCAGAGATAAGCCATTGGTATAAAAATATAAGTAGGTACTATGAATAATTAGAAAGGTGAAAATAAGAATATGGAACAAAAATATTACGCTGTTCTTATGCAAATAAATATTGGGAAAAGTGTCTGGTTAGTCCCACAAAAAAGTGGGAAACTAGCTTGGTCAGATGAAATTAGTGGGACAAGGGTTTTTAATAGTTATGAGGGAGCTAAGCAAATCGTTGAAAATCATTTCCTAGAAAATTTTGACTTTATTGGTTCATACAAAATTATAGAGTTCACTCATCAAGAACTATTGGATTTTGAAATATTAACTGATGACTAAATAGTCCAAAATAGCTTCCTGGCTCACATCTGGATTGATGTATTTATTGGAGCTATGTCTAACAAATTTGCCAAAGTAAAATAATTTAAGGGGTTGTTTATCTTTTGCTGCTTTTTCCAATATTTTTAGCTTTCCCTTGACTCCGTGATGGCTAGCAGTGTTTTTGTTAATTAAGATAGATGGACAATTAGAGACGTCACCAATTGTGCATCTACTGTGGAATCTAACTAAAAAATAACTTTTTTCAGGGTTCTCTTCATTGTCAATAGACTTTACTGTTGCAGTATCATAATAGATGTTAACCTCTTCTAAGTTTATTCCTCTTTGATTAGCTTCTTTTAGATTGACAAAGTGTTTTTCGAGTTGGATTTCTATTTTATGTTTATCATAGAATGTATATTTCTCTCCGGACTGGTATTCTAAAAAATAATTGACTAAATCTCTGAGTTGTTTCACATGGCTACGGAAAGTCTTATTATCCTTATCAGTACAAGAGGAATGAGAGCTTTGATGATGCAGTTCTGCTCTATTTGGCTCAGAAGAAAGATTGGCTTCGTCTTTCTGTCTAGGTTTAGTTACAGTAGCCAATACTCCTTTAATAAGGTCTAAGTCAATAATCAGTTTGTTTTTCTCACGGTAAAAAGAGATATGATTTTCAGACGTTACTTCTTGTTCTCTTTGTTGATAATGTTCAATCATGCGTTGACAATTATTAGGGTCATGTCTTTGATTTCTTGCTCCAGGAGTAAAATAAGGAGTTTTATTAAAGCCCGGATTGTTGAAGTTTGCTAAGGTTAATTTGAATGAACATTTTTCTCCACATTGAAACATTTTTGCATCGGTTAGATGATTAGGAGTTCCAATTGGGGAGCAAGAAAAATCAAAGGCTTCTTTTGGAGTTACATATTGTTTTAATTCTAAACTATAAGCAGATTGAAAAGACATAAATAATTACCTCGCTATAACTTTTATTTTATTTTATCATTATTTCCAATAAAATAGAAAGGATATATCCACTATGATAGAGATAATCAAACGCTGGATTGAAAAGATAAAATCTAGCCCAATTTTGAAGCCATTCATTAAGACTAAAGTTTGGTTTCAAGAGAATATTATTAAGAGAAAACTAGTTATTTTCTCAATGTTATTTTTGACCTGGTTAAGCCTTTTGATGGGAGCGATTTTCTCACCACAAAGACAAACATATACCTCAGAACAACTCAAAACAAAGCAGTTTTTTGCGAATGGCAGTGGTGAGATGAAACTAGTTAGTCAGGAATATTCACCAGATACTGGAATTATTGTTTTACAATTTGAGACGAAAGATGCTACGACTTCGATAGATCGGGGCATCGATGCCAAACGATTGAAATGGAAACTCTATGCGCAGCATAAAGACTCAAAAATAGAGATGGATGTTGTGCCAATCATTGATAATAAAGTATCAGTTATTATTAAAGGAGTTCCGAAAAATTTTGGTGCATTTGCGATCGATGTGACGAATCAGACAGTCTCTTCTAGCTCAATTGATGTGAATATTTCATCGCCATCCAGTGATTCTAAAAAGGTTTCTCAGAAGAAATCTGGAGAAGAGGACACTGTACAATTCTTTGTAACTCCTCAAAATCCTCAGCTTGAAATCAAAGCCATTGATGTTTTCTCCAGAGAAGAATTTACTCTTCAGGAAATCGAAAAAGAGATCAATTTCCAGAATGAACAGTCTCAAAAATTGACAACATCAATTTCTCAATTGAAGGAATCTATTGAAGATGATAACTCACGAAAAGCGAGTCTTCAAGCAGAAGCAAAATATCTAACAGGTGATGATCTCGAAGCCAATCAAAAGAATATTACTACGCTGGATACAAATATCGAAACGAAGAATAGAACCATTGAAACAACCTATAAAAACATTGAAAAGTTGAAGGCTAAATTGGAGTCTTTGGATAAGAAAAAACAAGCAGTCAAAGATGGAACATTTGAATTTTCAAATCCTATTGAAACTGTAGAAATGAATTAAAAAAGTGAAACAAAGAGCTCATTTTCGATGATAAGCGAGTTTGTGTTTACCAATAAATAGTAGTCAAAAATCTCCTTAATTTTTGAATTAAGGGGATTTATTTTTTATGATTGTCCCTTTAAAAAATTTTTTTTAGTTATCTTTTATACTAGAATCAATCAAAAAAAGAAAGGCAGAAAAATAAAAGAACAGCTTAAATTAGCACCGAAGGAAAATCAGCCAGTTAGAAAGCATCGTACTGTATTCACAAGTACAAAAGGGGTGTTTAAAAAACAAAAATGGGTTGTGCTGGATATTGATGAATATGGAATAACCTATCATAGTAATCCAGGATATAAAGGAGAAATGTTTTCTTCAATGTACCTCGTTCTACAGGAAATTAAAATTGATGAACGTTCTTTCACACTAACCATCAAGAAAAATGATCATGAAGTTTATGTGATTGATTTGAAAAAACTAGATGGTGATTTGTGGAGCAACTTCCAAATTGTAAAAGAAAAAATTAACAGCTTTGCAGGAAATAAATTAAAGGATTAAGAAATACGAAATTAGAAAAAGGAGAAAGAATATGGCCAAAAATAATTTAACAAAAATTGATAATCAACTAGAAGAAGCAAGGAAAAAAGTTGTCCTTTTGGAAAAGGAACGTAAAGAAGCAGAAGAGAATCTTCAAAAACAAATTGGTAAAATCTATGTTCAAATTCAATTGAAGAAAAATAAAAATCAGTCGTATGAATCGATTTTTGAAGAGTTAAAAATGGAACTAGGTCTCATCAAAGAAGAGGAAAAAGAACAACGTTTAGCAGCGAAGAAAAATCGTGAAGAAGGTTCTCTTCCAGCTGAAAATCAGTCTTAATTTTTGAGTTTTGAACTTCTAAATGAAGTCAAAAACGGTGTAAGCAAAAGTGTGTAAAAAGGAAAAACAGTGTAAGTATAACACCTATAAAGTGTGTAAAGGTAAGTATGGCATGTGTGTGTAAGTAGGTGAAACCGAGAAAATTGATATCATTGGAAACGTTGATACTATCAACTCCACACGTTACGTGGGGACAGTTTCCCTTATGCTCTTTTCTACCACAACACACCTAAAAAGGACCTTAGTCCCTCTGTGTGTGTTAGTGTGTTGAAAAACCGCAAAAATAGAACCGTATCGGTTCGTGATGTTGCGAGGTTGAAGTTTTCTTTTTTGCTTCTTTTTGCTTTTGCTTCGACAAAAGAAAAAAGAAGTCCTGTTTTTGGGGACCATAAATAATAAGATGGAGGATACAGATGGACATTCTCATTAGAGGATTAACACAGGAAGAGGTTAGCTATCTAAAAGCTCTTGCTAAAAAAAATAAAGCTAAGTCATTTAATGATTTTCTGCTCTCAATTTGTCGTGAAAAAATTGAGCACGGAAAATTTAATCGTGCTCAAGATTTGTATGTGGCTCATTTAGAAAATATGAAATTAGCTTCTGACCATGTTTTGAACCAAATGAAAAAACAGACCAGAATACTATCTGAATTTGAAGAAAAAATGGATTGTTATGGCGATCATATTTCACGTTGGTTAGAGTATGAAGGAGAGGTAGAAAGTGATGACTAAAGAAATCAAAATCAGAAATATACCTGATGATATGTTTGAACAACTTCGAGATATTTCAAAAAAATATAACTATCCAAGTTTCAATGAGTTTATGTTATCGCAAGTTCAAAATATCGTAATGAATGACGGATTGAATTTGTACAATAACCAATTTGCGGAAACATTATCTGATATCAAAGAACAACAGAGTCAGATTTTACAATTGATGTTGAAGAATGAAATTTCTCTTTCAGCTTTAAATGTTAAACAAGATATTGTAAATGATCTAACTACAAAATGGTTACATTTTATGGATGATGTATCTGCACTTGAAGCTGAACGACGGTCAGGTGGTGTTTAGAAATGAAGAAGAATAAATCTCTGTTCATCATTCTCATTTTTCTTGCGATCTTTATCGTACAACCTAACAATTTTAATGCTATCAAATCTGGCTTGACACAAAATGATATCCCGACTCAACTGAACATAGCCGATTCAGCTGAAGAAAAAAATTCCGACTCTAATTTGAATCCTACTCTGAAAAATGATGATTTGAAATCAAAGGAGTATGACGGAAAAAATCAAGTGATTGTCGTCAATGAAAAATCACAATTTACAAAAAGCGAATTGAGTTTAGAAAGTGGCAGCTGGGAAAAATATTCTGATCTAGATTTTTTAAATCGTGTAGGAATTGCTGAAGCGATGTTGGGAAAAGAATTGATGCCAACTGAAGATAGAGAATCTATTTCCTCTATCACACCAACAGGATGGAAAAATAAAAAAATAATTTTCAACGGGAAAGAAGATTATTTATATAATCGTTCTCACTTAATCGGTTTTCAATTAAGTGGAGAGAATGCGAATGCTAAAAATTTATTTACAGGTACACGTGCTTTAAATGCAAATTTTGAAGATGAACAATCATCGATGGTTTACTATGAAAATAAAATTGCTAACTACATAAAAAATACGAACCACCATGTTCGCTATCGAGTAACTCCCATTTTTAGAAATGTGGAATTAGTTGCTAGAGGAGTTCGTATGGAAGCACAGAGTATTGAAGATGATGAGATCTCATTTGATGTATATATCTTTAATATTCAACCAGGATATAAAATCAATTATTTGACAGGATCATCTCAGAAAAATTGAGGAGGGAAAAATGAATCCAAGACTTAGCTTATACTTTAGCGAAGAAACACATGAAAAATTTAAGGAAATAAAATCCTACTTGAAAGAATCGTCTGCTTTGCAGAAACAGTATCGAAATAATTCAGCAACGCTTGTCACTTTGATTGAAGTTTTTTATAAACTCTTTATTGAATTAGGAGAAGGAAAAAATTTTTATGAGCGACTGACTCAGCTGGAAAAAAATTTGGGAGGTAGCTTTGATTCTGGAAATGACAACAAGGCAATTCATCGTCAACTTGATCAAATTCTCTATTTAACACTAACCAACTTTCATGCTATTACGAAAGATGATTTTGATGTTCAAGATTTAGAATCTATTCATTCACGACTGGATCCTACACAGCATGAATTAATGGCAAGAATCAACGATGTCATTCAAGAAGATGTTGCACGTGGTCAAACAATTAAACATTCTCATTAATTGAAAGGAGACCTTACTCGTGAGTGAGTCTAGTCCAAGTATTACCTTCATGCTGCAATACACTGAAGCAAATAGTGGCTTTGTAGACTACACTAATAGAGACGAAGCTGTTGAGGTTGATAACGAATTAAATTTAGAAACACATAGACAAAATATCGAGTCTCTAACTGAAGATGAACTACAAAAAATCCAAGCTGAAGTCCCAGAAACAAAACTTAATTTCCAGGAGTACATCGATTATATGAATCGTTCTTATGCTACTGAAAATCAAAATGAAGAAATGACAGCGATTTTTACAAAAGAAGCCAATTACTTGCAGCGTAGCAAAGTAACTGAATTGAAAAGTAAGTTAGAACAGGCTTATCAAAATGGCTCTCTTCTATGGCAGGGTGTTATCTCTTTTGATAATGATTTTTTGGCCAAGGAGGGATTATATGATCTGGAAACTAGGAAAGTTGATCAGCAAGCTATCAAGTCTGTCATACGTGAAGCATTGCCAAGGTTAATTGAAAAAGAAGGCTTATCTGATTCATCATTTTGGTGGGCCAATATTCACTTGAACACGGATAATATTCATGTGCATTTTGGTTTATCTGAAGTTGAATCTGCAAGAGAAAAAATTTTCTATCGACCTCGTGGACGAATGGAATTTAGAGGAAACTTTTCCCAGAAAACTATTGAGCGTTTTAAAAGTGATGTTTTTCATGGTCTGTTGAATGAACAGACTAGAGGAATGATTGTTCGACGAGAACAAATCTTGGCGAATATCAGAAGTGAATTGATTAATTCTGTATTTAGAGATCAGAAGGTTCGTTCTTCGGCTGAAAAAAATTTTTTGGAGCAGGCTTACAACCATTTGCCAATGGATAAAAAATGGCGTTATGGTTCAAATGCAAGAGATTTTGCAGTCAGTAAATTCTTCCTTGACCGCTATCTGGACTCCTATTTAGAAAATGAAGGGAAAGAGCTCTATCAAGAATTTCTGAAAGAAACGAAGAACTTTCTAGAAACCTATAGAGGAGCTTATTCAGCTGAAAAAAAATCAGCCTACGAGAAGATTCGGAAAGTTGATGGTCGTTTTGAGAAAATACAACAGGAGGCTGCAAGCTATCATCTGCAGCAATTAATAGCGAATCGAGAGAAGGAGTTTAGAGAACGATTAGCAAATAGAATCTTGAACCTATTTCGTGAGAATGCTCCTGAAATAGCTGATGTTCGGCTGGAAAAAAATTTGGCCAATTTCTCAGTAAAGAATCAAAAATTAATTTTAGCCCAGGATTCTAACGCAAGTGTTATCAAAACACTAGATGCCTGGAAAAAACTAGGTTATGAGTTGAAAGATGGGGCAAAACCTATTGAAATTACAAAACCAGTCTATGCTGCTTATGATAAATATGGAACAGGTTTGAGACGTCCTGAATTTGCTACGGAATTAGTTTATGATGTGAGTCAGATGAAAGAAGACTTACTACAGAAGCAACTTAGTTTAAGGGACTTGTCGCTATTTTCTTCAGCTGATTTGAAAGAACTTGTAGAAGCGGCTAAAAAGAAAAGCGATCGATCATTAAAAGAGCGCCAGGAGTTAGGAACATTTCGCTATGCTTTAAAATTGAGTTTATTGGAGGAAAAACAGAGTAGTTTATTAGTTCGTAAAACTCTTTTTGATCAGATTCAACCACTTGAAACTGATCAGCCATTTGTTGAATTAAAAAAGAAGGAGATTCTTCAAAGACTGAAGCTGACTGAATTGCAACTGACCCCAAATTATAAACTAGGTGAAGCAGATCAATCTCTAAAACAATCTCTTGCTAACCAGTTTGAAGATAGTGTTTCATTTTCAGTAGAAAAGGCTGATTCATTAGCAATTCAAGCACCTATCAAACGTTTGAAGGGAGAATTAGAGACAGTTCAACCTCTTCAAGATGAAGGAGTCCTGACTATTCTAAAGGGCTATCCTGTGACGAAAGATAGCTATATAGAAGAGCTACAGACCCATATCTCAATTTTTCAGCTGAAACATCAGATTTACAGTCGAAACAAGGAAATTTCACAAACGACTGATCAAGCGATTATTCAAAAATTAAAACAGGAGAATGCGAAAGGATTTTCTGAACTCAAATCACTCTATCAAAAAATATTGCCAGAGGAAGAAAGTAATCAGAAAAGTCAGTTAGCTCAAGCTGTTTCACATAAAATGCAAGAAAGAAAGAACTTGCAAAGAAAAAACGTCCAACAATCCCAAGGTAAAGCAATCATCAATACAGATTTCATGAGAAATTTGACGAATTCTCTTCAAAGGGCCCAACGTGCAAATAAAAAAGCTCTCATGGAACGTGAGAGAAGTGATGAGAGACAAGAATTTGAGGAGAAAGGACACAGTATGTAAGAGTCATTGTAAAATCAATGGCTTTTTTTGTTGAAAATGGAAATCTATTGTCCCTTTAACTGTGATTCCTCAGTTATTACGTAGAATAAAAGGATAAAAGAGAAAGGAGTAGAAAAATGGAGCTAGTATTTCCAGATGTTGCAGTTGAAGACTTTGACTTTTCAGCCGAATGGTTAATTACGGCAATGAATGCCGATAACAAGCAAGTGTATTTTGAGGGTCAAGGAAGAAATTCTGATTTAGAAATGGTTCTAGATTTTAAGGGAAATTCTGAGCTATTTGAATCTTTTTCAGTAGGGGAATTGGTTCACTTAGATCCAGAAACGTTTCTACAAGCAGAGAAAGAGCCGTATAAAACACAGTATGAAGGATTTTAAGGAGATTTTATATGACAGAACAAGAATCAAGACGTGGGAAAAGTCGTAGAGAGCGTGTTGAATTTGCACGTTCTAGAGATATTTTGGATGTTGCAAACGAGCTTCAGATGGAGCTGGTTCGTTCTGGACGAGACTATCGATGGAAAGAACATGATAGCCTAGTTATTTCACCTGATAAAAATTTATGGAAATGGTTCTCTAGAAATACAGGTGGAGATTCGATTTCTTTAGTTGAAACGATAAAGGAAGTAGATTTTAATCAATCTGTAGATTTTTTAAATGATGGAAATTTTAAAGAGTTTCAAATGGTTGAAAGGCCTCAAGAAGATTTTAAATACTATCTTGAGAAATACGAGCAGCCGTTTTCAGCTGGACGAGATTACTTGCGGAATCAACGTGGACTATCAGATGAAACAATTGATTATTTTTTGGAACAGGGTGTTTTAGCCCAAGCTAACGCCAAACTTGACTACTTTGCGGAAGGCACTGGTGGAGTCACAATAAATGCGATTGAGCCAGTTATTGTCTTCAAGTCCCTTTCTTCTTCAGGTGAAGTTGTTGGAGCCTCTTTACAGGGAATCCATGAGAATTGGGAGAAGTGGCCAAAACATGGATATGCTAAAGTGATTATGAAAAACTCCGATCCTATGACTGGTATTCATGTTGATATTGGCAGTCCAAAACGATTGATTTTTACTGAGAGTCCAATTGATTTAATGTCCTACTATGAATTGCATAAGGATAGTCTTCAGGATGTCAGATTAGTTTCTATGGATGGTTTGAAAGAATCTACTATTGGCCGTCATCTATCTCAAATTAAGGCTGAAATGTCAGGAAAAGCGCTAATATGGACACCTGAACAATTGGCAGATGGACTTCAAGTAGCTATTGATCATCACTTTTTTGAAAATGAGGAAAATGCGGATTTAATCACTCTAGCTTTAGATAATGATAACGCAGGTAGAACATTCATTCAAGAATTGGAAGCCAAAGGAGCTGTTATCAATTCGGATCTACCAGAACTAAGACCAGGGCAAGATAAAACGGACTGGAATGATGTTTTAAAGAATCGACAGGAAGATAAAACTGACAACAGTCGTCTTGCCCAAGCGCGTAGAAAACTGGAACGACTAAAAGGTGAACAAGACGATGCTATTTCAAGAGCGTATTCCCACCAAGCGCTAACAAATGGACAACCCATGAATGATAAGCGAGGCGGTGCTAGCTTTATGCGTAAGCAAGAACAAATAGAAGGTCAAGTCTTCTCAAAGATGGATGAGATTAGGCAACAGGAAGAGCGAGTAGAGCGCCTGGAGCATCAACAACATTTGAAAGAAATGGGGTTGAATCGTCAGGGAAGTGGTCTGGAGATGAGTGTTCAAAATATACCTCGAATTCGTGAAGAACTAGAAAAAGCTGAACGTGGGGAGTCGTTCTTTACCAAAGCTACTCTTAAACGCTATCAAGAAGAGTTGACTAGACTTGAGGGCATATCTGAACAAATGGGTAAAACTAGTATTCAACCAGCAACTCAAGCCTTAATTGATGAGGGCTTAGTGAATCAGTGGCAAAAACAACCAAATACTTATTTTGTAAAAGGGTTACGAAGAGTTGCCCTGGAGTTGACTGAAGAAGGAGAGTTTCAATTATCTTCACAAATCAAGTATCATCCGAAAAGAGATGAGGAAAGATTGAAGGTGGATGAATTGCTTGCCAAACAAGCGCAAGAAAATGCTGGAGTAAAACAGATGATAGAGGAAGAGCGAAGCTCAGTACCTCCAGAGTTATCTGTAGCCTTTGATTTTACAGAAAATCCAAATCTGTCTCAGAAATTCTCATCAGGAGATGTGATTCCATATAAGGATTTTATAGCTCAATTGTATGAAGAGAATAATTTGAGAATGCTTAGTCTGGGATATGATAAAACTTATTTTGCATTGCAAGATGAGGAGGGGAATCGTCTGACAGATGATTTACGATATGACATTGGTAGTGAAAAAAATGATCTTTCAACACAATTGGGAGAAGTTCTTCCAAGTCCTTACTTAGAACAGGCACAAATGGCAGATTATGAATATCAGTCTCAGATTTCAGCTGAGGAAAATATTCAATTAGAGTTAGTTGAATCAGAAGCAAAACATACTCCAGGCGATCAAGAATCTATTGCCAATACAGAGGAGAATGCTGTGAGATTGATGAGCTATGAAGAGGTAAAACGGGAAAACGAAGTATTAACTAAGAAATTAAATAATCGGATTCAATCTGGAGAATTATCAATCGAATTTGCACCAGATTTCTATCTGTATGATGTCTTTGCAAAGTTAGGAAATAGCCATCCTACAAAATATCTCAGCGATAAAAAAATGGAAGTGTTGTCTCCCATTCATTCACTTTTGACCTCTATTGATGATCAAACGATTGATTTATACAAGAAAAAAGGTACTCCTGAGCAAGATTCCTTGTATCAAGCATTGAAACCTCATCAGAGAACTTTGGGAGTAGATATTTCAACCCGATTTATTGGTGAACTTGCAATAGCAGCCTACAGTACCAACAAGCAGATAGAAAGCCTCTCAAGTGACAGTTTTGGCGTCTATTTTGGTGAAAGAACCCTTGATAATCTATCACAATCGGTTGAGCGAATGCTGGAGTATCCATTGATTGAATCGGGAACAAGAGACTTTCCCTATGGTTTTGTGACAACACCAAATACATTGTTCCACTATCTGGAAGAACAAGAGGGAGAAGTGATTTTAAATCGAGAATTATTGGATAACTTGATATCACGTCTTGATACTCACCCCATTAAGATAATTGAAGTCCCAGAAGAAAAAGAAAAGTCCCTTGATAATTATCAAGAGACTAACACTGGGGGCGAACTATTGAATCGCAATTCCAGTTCTTTAGGAGTAGAAACTCCAGGGACAGCACCGCAGCCCGTTGAGAAAAATTCTCAACCTGATTTTCCTACCAATGTTCATCTTCATTTTACCATCGATGAGGATCGAATGTCAAATAAAAAATTCAGGAAAAACATGCGGACGTTAAATTTATATGCAAACGCAATGAGGGACTCGGCTCAATGGTATCTAAAAGAAATGTCAGGGACAAGTATCCATTATGTTTATAAGAATCCAGAAGAAAAGCAATTCCAAATTCTAAATGTTAAATTTGACAAGAAAAATTGGATGCACTTAACTGGAGTAACACCTGTATATAATGAGTGGGTAGAACATTTGTCTGAGTCATTCGTTGAAGATGTTGCAGCTGGGAAAGGGCATTTCAAAGATTTAAAATTTGCTAATGGAATGTCGGATAAATTAAAAGTTTTGAACTTATTACCTGAGGTGATAGAGTCAGACTCCTTTGTGTTTAACGATCTTTCATCTGTAAAGAAATTTAATAATCTAGATCTTTCAAAAGCAATTAGACCAGAAGATACTGATTTGTTATTGTTATTCAAAGAAAAGGAATTTACTCATGTCCCTGCATCTTTAATGAGAGTGAAGGGTGATTTAAGTAAACAACTGGAAGATATAGATACTGGTACAATTCTTGGTGTCTATAGAGAAAGAGATGGTCACATTGAGCAATTGTCAATTAATGAGGAATATGTAAAAGATGGTGGCGAGGAAATGCTATCTGTCTTAAAAAATAGGCAGTTTGAAGAGATTAAACCGACAATGAACGTAGATCATCAGGTTAAGATTAGCTCTTATAACTTTAATAATCAAGAATACTCTGATTTAGAATCTATGTTACAGGCAGGAGCAAGCTATTTGCAGACTCCAGAAGGGAAAGCATGGTTGTTGGAAGACAAAGAGTATCATCAAGATATTTTGTTGAAGAGTTTTGAAAGCAAGGTAAGCACACCAAAACAAAAACTTGCTGTTATGAGTGAGTTAGGCTCAGTGAGGGTAAATGGTTATGAATTATTACCAGGTATGGATTATTATGATGCTCTAAGAGATGATGGTAAATATTTGGATAATGAAGTGATTAAAAGAATTGATGATGAACTGCTAAACTTATCTTCAGGAGTTTCAGCAGAAGAAGAACTTCACTATGAGGAACAGCTCATTGATCTTGCAGAATCAAGGGGAATTGCAGAGCAAGAAAATCATTTAAATCAAACTTCACTTGATTCGGCTACGTTCACTCAAGTCTTAGATACTGTCTATAATTTAGGTGTGCCAGATGACATCTCGAAAACTCCAGAAGAATTTCATCAGGCCTGGAATCAGTATCTTGACTATGCGAAACAGCACAATGATAAATTTGATCAGATTGTTGCTGTAGCTGGAGAAGATCATCTCCTAGATACAAATTCAGATTTTTATAAGGAATGGAAACAAGATTATATCTATAAGGAACACTACCATGTACGCCTTCAATGGTCTGAGGAGCGCCCAAATGGGCCTAGATTGCCCTTTAAAGAGACAGAGCTGATATCTTATCAAGATTTCGCTAGGGAGCTATATAAGGCCAATCAGGACTTTTATCCAATTCATCAAGAAGGAATGAAACAAGTAACAGCAGGCAATACTGAAGGTTATATCCCTCCTACCAAAATTAAGTTTGATATCTATGCTCCAGGGGGTGAAATGATCAAAGAGGGAATTCGTTATGATATTGGAGATGAGACTACACCAATTTCACAAATGCTAGGATTAGGATATCGTCGACTCAACGGTCAATCTGAACTAGCATCGATGGATGAAGAAATTCTTTCTCAGCTGGAAAATAGAGTAGTGAACAAGGAAATTTCCCAGGAAGCAAATGAATCGTCTCGATTGATGGAAGAAGGAGAAGGTCAAACTCCTGATACAAGAGAAACGGTAGCTTTTCAATCTTCTAAACAAGAAATTAAAACTAATTTTCTTCAGCGTGTAGAGGAGATTCTGAAAGAGGAACCTATTTTGGATTTGGAGACTCCTGAAGTAAACCCAAGTAGTATTGATTATGCGACTTTAACACCTCACGAATTGAGTGAAGTTGCTTTTCAAAAAGTGAGAGAGTACACAGAAACACCAGAACGGTTAGAAGAGTATCTGAATTTTATGAGTAAGTTTCCAGAACTTTCTCCTAGAAATGTCGCTTTGATTCAGGAACAGTGGCCAGGAGCAAGTGCAGTCGCAACCTATAATCAATGGCAATCGATGCGGGAAGTTCTTGGGATTACTTCAGATCAGGTATTTGAAACTAGAAATACCTATACAAATAAAAAAACAGGTCGAACAAGAGAAGTTGTCCATAATAATCTTTCGGTCAAGACAGGAGAAAAATCACATATTATCTTGTTTAGACCTATGATGGTTGAAATGATTCCTGTATTGGATGAAAATGGAAACCAGGTAAAAAATGGAAAAGGCAATCCAAAATATAAAAGACTTTCTGAAGCGACACCTGAAGAAAAGGCGTTAAAGAAAGAAGGAAAATTGAAATCTCGCTTCTTCCAGGAAAGAGATTCAAATACAGGCTTAGCTAAATTCGCTACGTATAAAGTATTTGAGTTGTCTCAAACAACCTTGAAGCCTGAATTTTATCCAAAAGCGATGCCAAATCGTCACTATGATTTTAATATGGATCATATTCGTACGAAAGAGGTGCTTGAAGGACTTTCAGACTATGCTAAGAATATTGGGGTAACAATCTATCAAGACGATGCAAAAGAGTTGAGGAGTGCGAAGGGAGCTTTTTATTCAGATGAACAAAAAATACTTTTGAATCCAGATAATACTCCTGGAGAAGTTGTTGCAACCACTATTCACGAGTTAGCGCATGCTACTTTACATAATCCTAAATTTGCTAACTCGTATAAGGAGGATGTCTCAAAAGATCGTAGAGAACTTGAAGCTGAGATGACAAGTTATCTCGTTTCTAAGCATTTTGGCTTAGATACCTCTGAGAAAGCTATTCGCTATATGGCAATTTGGACTGATAATTTGACATCTCTTGATGATCAACAACTAGCGCAATCTATGAAACGGATTCATGGAACAGTATCTAAGATTGTAAAAAGTGTTGAACAACATACAAAACCTTACCAGTTAAACAGACAGGTGGTACAGAATCAAAATTTTATCCAAAGCCAAAAGAAGGGGCTTAAAGTCTAGAAAGAGTGCTCTTTTTGAGCCTCTTTTTTGTGTAAAAAGTTGTATAACTTTTTGTGTTGTTTTTTTGATATGAACTCGTTGTATTCTGTGTCAATGTCCCTTTACAAAATATTTTTTAATTATAGATTACAATGACAGAAAATGAAGTCGAAGGAGAATGATATGGTTATAGTTGTTCTGGCTGAAAAAGAGAAACAGGCAGAAGCTTACGCTACAGCTTTGGGACAATTTAGAAAAAAGAAAGGTGTCTATGTCATTAGGCAGTCACCCTATTTTCCAGTTGAAGTACATGTGGTGGCTGCTGAAGGGCACCTATTTGAATATAGTGAACCAGACAATTGGTCGCTTGATAAATTACCTCTTACAAATGTTTCATTTAAGCAACATCTGAAAGAGGACAAGGATTCGAGAGAAAAATTTAAGAGAATCTATGATGAAGTGGTAGCAGCGGATCAAGTGATTATTGGGACGGATGCTGATAGAGAAGGAGAGCGGATTGCGTACTCTATTTTATCGCACATACCAGGGGGGAAGGAGAAAATTTGGAAACGTCTTTGGGCAAGCTCCATGACAAAGAAAGCTCTTCAAAAAGCTTTTCAGGAATTGAAGGAACCTTCAGAAACCTATAATTACTATTTGGAAGCTGAAGCACGTGCACAAAGTGATTGGTTGGTAGGAATGAACTTATCACCTCTTGCAACTCTTGATCTTCAAGCAAGAGGACAACTCCCTCGAACAAAAGGTAGCCATCTATCGGTTGGCCGAGTTCAAACACCAGCGGTCAGACTAGTTTGTGAAAATGATTTAGAAATCCGCAACTTTACCCCAGAAAAATATTGGAAGCTTCAGCTGGAGGATATTAAAAATGGGGTGTTCTTTACGACCAAAGATAAAACTAAAGATAGTGAAGCTATTTTAGCCTCTTCAAGGGGATTATCAACTACCTCTGTTGTTTCTTCAGTTGAGGTAGAAGAACATCAGAAATCAGCTCCACAACTATTTACCTTGTCTGAATTACAAAGTTTTGCAGCAAGCGCCTGGAAATTTGACTCAAGTAAAACGGAGAGCATTGTTGAGGGACTGTATTTGGAAGGTTTTCTCTCCTATCCACGACCAGACTCAGAATACATCAATCATTTTGAATTTGACGATTTAAAAGATAATCTATCTGCCTATCAAAAAGCTATTAATTGTCATTTTCAGCCAGCGTTTTTGGAGCCTAGAGAAGATTATGTCAATGATGAAAAAGTATCTGGTACAAGCCACTCAGCCTTGATTCCGACTGAAAGAATTCCAAACCTTTCAAATTTAAAAACTGACCAACGACTGATTTATGAAGCAGTTGTGAAGCAGGCAATCTTGATGTTTGCGGATGATTGTTATTATTCAACCAAAACAATTGAAGTAGAAAATAATGGTCTTGTTTTTAAAACAAAGGGTAGAACGCTTAATAAATTAGGATGGACTGAATGGAGTTCACGAAAGGTACGAGGTCCAGTTGAAGTTCCTGATTATCAAGTGGGAGATAAAATTGATACGCAGGTTCAGATTGTAGGGGGTGAAACGAAACCACCTAAAAGACTAACTGAAAGCCAATTGATTGGCCAAATATTTCCTAAATATGGCTTGGGAACACAAGCCACTAGAGGAGAAATCATTAAAAAAATTCAAAGTAAGGGTTATGTTGTTAAAGATAAAAAAACAGGTCAACTAACTCCCACCAATAAGGCCTATCTACTTATCAATTATCTCTATGACAATGAATTCTCTGATCCAGAGACAACAGGAGGCTGGGAAATGTTTCTATCTCAGATTGGAGAAGGGACAATCAATCCACGAGAATTTGTGGATGCGATAAAAGATAAGCTCACTCTTCAAATCAAGGAAGTAAAAGAAAGAGGTGATTAAGTGTGACTACTGAAGAAAAGAAAAAAACACCCTATTTAGATTGTTATACAGATAATTTGACAGAAAAAGTTTCAAAAAAAGCAGAAGATTATCAGGTGTACGGACGTGATAAAGAAGTAGAAGCTGTTCAGACCACTCTTCTCAGACGAACTAAGAATAATCCTATTTTGGTAGGAGAAGCTGGGGTTGGAAAAACAGCTATTGTTGAAGGATTTGCTTTAGCCATTTTAAGAAACCAGGTATCTCCAAAATTAAAAAACTTGACCGTGCGCTCTCTGGAACTATCTAGTTTAATGTCAGATGAGGATGGAGGGTTTATTGTTAAGTTTAAAAAAATTATTGAGGAGATGGTAGAAACCAAAGGAGAGAATCTTCTCTTTATTGATGAATTTCATACTATTGTTGGTGCTGGTGGTTCAGATAAGGGCGCTTTGGATGCTGGAAATATTATTAAGCCAGTTTTGTCACGTGGCGAGATGCAATTGATTGGCGCAACTACATTGGATGAATTTCATGAGTATGTCGAACAGGATCGAGCGCTAGAGCGAAGGATGCAACCAATTAGGGTTTCTGAACCAACAACTACTCAAGCGATTGAAATTCTTGAACAAGCTAAAACTATTTACGAAAACTTTCACCAGGTGTCTATTAGTTCTGATGCTGTAAAACAAGCTGTACTTTTATCTGTCCGCTACATACCTGATCAATTTTTACCTGATAAAGCCTTCGACTTAATAGATGAAGCAGCGACAATTTGTTCTACAAATGGATTAGGTCATGTCAGGAAGCAAGAAATTGCAGAGGTGCTGAAAAATAAAATAGGTATTCCTGTCACGACGATTTTGAAAGGTGACAAGGAAAGACTTGACGGTTTAAAAGAAAAGCTGTTACGACGTGTTAAAGGCCAAGATGAGGCTGTAGAGGCTGTTGTGGATGCTATAACTGTTGCACAAGCTGGTTTACAGGATCAAAGAAAGCCCCTATCCTCCTTTATGTTTCTAGGAACTTCTGGGGTTGGAAAAACGGAGCTTGCATTGGCATTAGCAGAGGGAATGTTTGATGATGAAGAGGCAATCATTCGCTTTGATATGTCTGAGTATAAACAAAAGGGAGATATAACAAAGCTGATTGGCGATCGTCAAACTAGAACAAAAGGACAATTGACTGAGAAGGTTAAACAAAAACCTTATAGCGTTATTCTGATAGATGAGGTGGAGAAAGCACATTCAGAAGTTGTAGATTTATTTTTGCAAGTGCTTGATGCAGGGCGCTTGACTGATTCAACTGGAAGGCAAGTGAGCTTTAAGAATACGATCGTCATTATTACTACGAATATTGGTGGTGAAAAAATTATCAAGCAGTATGAATTGAAAGGGAATTTTAAAAAATTAACAGATAGGGATAAAGTTCAGTTTGAAAAGAGCATGACGTTGGAGTTAGAAACTAGATTCAGACCAGAATTTCTCAATCGAATTGAATATAAAGTGATTTTCAACATGTTAGACGAGAAAGTGAATAAAGAAATTATTGTCAAACAACTATCAGAAATTAAAGAAAGAATGAAGAATCAGAAGTTGACTCTCTCTTATGAAGAAAGTTTGGTTACTTATTTATTGGATGTAGGAACCAATATAAAGGATGGTGCACGACCTCTGGAAAGAGTGATTAAGCATAAGCTCCTTCCTTTAATTTCTAAAGAGTTTCTGAACTTATCCGATCACAACCAAGAGTATCATTTTCATCTTTGGGTAGAAGGTGATGCGCCAGATGAGCATCACCGTGAAGATAAAAGAAAAATATTGTTCGACGTCGAAGCTGAAAAGAAGTCATTCGGTGAAGTATTATTTTCTTAAAACTAACAATAAAAAAATGATTGTCCCTTTAAAAAATTTTTTTCAATTATCTATTACACTAATATTGTCAAAATAACAAAGGAGGATTTCTATGAAAAATTATTTGACAAGACAACTTCAGCAAGTAAAAACAAAATCACAGATGTTTTTATTGAGCCTTTCCCTATTCCTAACAGGATCTACAGTCTATGCGGACGATCCATTTGCTAAGTCGGATAACTTGGCAAAACAAGGAATCACAAAAGTTCAGCTAGTCAGTGTTGCGCTATTTGGTCTAGCTGCCGTTGTCACTTCGCTCATTTATGCGTTTGGTGGACGGGAGTTAAAAACCTCAATGAAAAAAAATTGGATTTCAATTGCAATTGCAATTATTGGTGTTTCTGCAGGTCCAAGTATCATTGAATGGATTTTTGATTTTGTGAAAAATTAAGGGGTGGTGATATATGGCTTTTGCGCTCTTTAATCAAGGTCGCTGTACGATTACAGATGACTTATTTCTAGAAATCACCTGGGAAGATGGAAGAGGTCCAGAGGATGATATTGAGTTGCTTGATATCATCGAGGGATTGGATCATCTTTCTGATTTTTCTCAGCCGATTGCAAAAAGTTTGCCCTACCTAACATTTCAACAAGCTGAGTTGTTATTTAGAGAGTTGAAACAGGTGTATGGTCGGTTTCAGCTGAAACAAGTAGCAATTGCCCATCTGGAAGGAAAAAGCGTGGTGACAGAAGGGGAGGTTTATGCTAGTCCATTCCTCATTACTGAAGACTATGAAAACCTCTTGCTTCCTCTCATTCAAGCGATACTTACTCGCTCTGAATTTGCGAATTATAGCTATCAAGAAAAAAGGGAGTATTTTGAGAACCAGATTTATCCTGTATATAAACAAAGTTTGGGATTATCCGATTCTTCTCTTCCGCTTTTTCCAGCTGAAGGTGAGACAGAGGCTGTTTCACAACCAAATCGCTTGCCGCCTGTTCCAAATGCAAGGGATCAAACAGATGTTGCGGCTCCCGTATCTCAAAAGCGGTCAACTTCTCTGAAGAAATTTTATCTATTTTTAGGTGTTTTGGGAGTGTTGTCAGTAATAAATATCATTTGCGTATTTTT
>NZ_JUOS01000121.1 GCF_001075875.1 Streptococcus oralis | reverse complement strand
AGCTGGTTGACCATTCTTGTCAAGAAGAGTAATGGTATCCTTGTCGATTGGTACAACTGGGTCACCTTCTGTAAAGGTAACTGTTCCAGTTTGAACAAGACCTTGAAGGCCAGTTGATTCTGCAGGTGTAGCAGTTGGAGTTACTGGTGTGACTGTTGGGGTATAAGTCGCAGAGGCTTTGGTTCCGTTCATGTCTTCACGAACCACTGTCACTGCTGGTGCTGTTCCAGTAAATGATTTTTCAGGAACAAAGGTTACTGTTCCATCTGCTGCTACTGTATATGTACCAACACCTTCCACAGTTTTAGTCGGTGAACCATCGTCAAATGTTGCTGGAACATCATCGTTAATTGGTACACGACTATCACCTTCAGTAAATTCAGGTTTACCTGTTTGAGTTTGACCTTGTTTACCTGTCGATCTTGTATCTTCTGCTGTTGGTGTTACTGGTGTGACTGTTGGGGTGTAAGTCGCAGAAGCTTTGGTTCCATTCTTATCTTCACGAACAACCGTTACGGCCGGT
>NZ_JUOS01000120.1 GCF_001075875.1 Streptococcus oralis | reverse complement strand
AGATGAAGGTAACCAGCAGTCGAGATGACAAGTCCTGCTGAGTAAGTGTAGCTATACAAGCCCATGTAATAGTGAGCTTGGCGCATCCAAGTCAGTGCTGCATCATCATCAATCTCAATAGCATCTCCCCAGAAGTCAGTCAAGACTTCCTTCATAATACTGTTGAGTTTGCTTGCCCCAAAGGTTTCTCCTTCTTCAATCAGTGTATACACCTTACGCT
>NZ_JUOS01000119.1 GCF_001075875.1 Streptococcus oralis | reverse complement strand
GGAAGTTTATTAGATTGGGAAAAGTTCTTTTAGAAGCATATCAAGGAATTAATACTACTTCAGATAAAGTAGAGTATTCCGTATCGGGAATTCCAATTTTACAGGCAAAACATATCACGAATGGACAAATCAACTGTAAAGATACCCGCTATTTAGATATGGATATATATGAACATTACATTTCAAAATATATGCCTAAAAAAGGAGAAATTTTATTTGCAAATATTGGTACCATTGGGCCGTCTGTACTTGTAGATACTGATGAATTGTTTTTAATTGCTTGGAATATTTTAAAAATGAGCATTAAAGACAATTATTCACCTGTTTTTATAAAACTAACTTTATCTTTACTAGATTCTAAACATATTTTTGAAAGAATAACTACTGGAAATGCTACTAAATTTATTAATAAAGATGAGATAATGGATATTAGAATTAGTGTTCCATCTCTTCCTGAACAACAAGCCATCGGCGCCTATTTCTCTAACCTCGATAACCTCATTAATTCTCATCAAGAAAAAATTTCTCAGCTAGAAACACTCAAAAAGAGACTCTTGCAGGATATGTTTATCTAAGGAGGGATTATGTATAGTTCTAAAAAAGATTTGATTGAAAAGTTAGAATCTGAAAAGAAAAGATTTCGAGATAATTTAAGTCAAATTGCTGATTATGAAAAAGATTTATATAATCGAGTAGATAATTATCTATCTGAACTTATTTCTTTTATAAATGACGAGCTAAATGAAAAAGTTTTGTCTAATGATGTAACTGTAAGGTACAAAACATTACGAGAGAATTTGTTAGAAAGCATATACAAATGTTTTGATGGTGATATTCATTCGTATGATTCTATATTTCCTCAAGTTTTATATAATTTCAAAGTAATTAAACTTTTTTCTTTCATTGCTAAAATAGATTCTACTACTGTTATTATAGGGGCTAATGGGGCAGGGAAAACTAGTCTTATTAATGAATTAAGAAAGAATAGTATAGATGAGATGTATGTTTTACCTGCTCAAAAACTGTTATGTTTTGCTACTCATATTCAGGATAGGAATGTAGTTGATGAGGAGTCTTATATAAATGAGTTTAACAATATAAGCCTAAAGTACGAAACAATAGATTTATACCTTAATCAGATTGATGCAAATTTTTCAAATGCTTTTACAAAATTAATAACACTGTTAGTAAAAGACATCATGGCTGTAGCTACAGACCATTTCAGGGGTAAAAATGAATCGTCATTATCTTTGTGGCAAAAATTAGAAAAAATATGGAATAAAATTAAACCAGAAATAAAATTTGATATTGATACTAAAAATACAGTTGTTAAAATCGAAAAGAATGGATCTAAATATAGTATAAATGGTCTTAGTGATGGAGAACGTTGTATATTGTTTTATATTGGAAATGTTCTTCTAGCTCCAGAGAATAGCTATATTGTCGTTGACGAACCAGAAACATTTCTAAATGCTGCCGTCTATAATGAATTATGGGATTTGCTAATATCAGAACGACCTGATTGTCAATTTATTTTTGCTTCACATAACATGGACTTTGTTCAATCTAGAACAAATGCAACCTATATCTGGTGTAAGAATTTCGAAGCACCTTATGATTTTGATTATGAACTATTGGAAGACTCACAAGAAATGCCTTTATCCTTATTGACTGAAGTATCTGGGACAAGAAAGCCAATATTATTTTGTGAGGGAACTAAAACGAGTATAGACTATCAGATTTATTCCAAATTATTTAGTGAATTTTGTTTTGTCAAACCAGTTCAAGGGCATAAACAAGTTATTCAATACACAAAAGCTTACAATAAATTAGAGAAAACATATGGTAATAAAGCATACGGCATTATTGATTATGACTGGATGGATGAGGCAAGAATTGAAAGCTATAAAAAGAAAAATATTTTTGTTCTCCCTTTTAATGAGATAGAGATGCTTTTGGTAGATGAAGAAATAGTGAATTCTGTTCTATCTGATGATGAGGAAGATAAAAAACAAAAAATTAATAAACTTCGAGACACTGTTATTGGTTTATGTACAACAAATAAAGATAAGATAATACGAATTGCCTTGAAAAAGAAACTTGATGAATTTATGGAAGGGCATTTGATAGAAACAAGAGAACCAACCGAGGATGAAGCACGGACATTTTTAGAAAATTTATCAGAAAAATTTGATATAACTGTAACATTAGAAAATATAACTGAAATTGTTGAAGATAGCATAGCTTCTTCGGATTTTTCGAAAATTTTAAAGATTTGTAATTTGAAAAATGAAATAATTGCATCCAAAGAAATTAAAGAAATAGTTTCTAACTTAAAAGAAAATGCTTTAAGTAGTATTGCAATGAATAATGATTTACAGATTACATTACGTCATAAATATTTTGAAGAATTAGAAATGAAACTATTGAATAGATAGTTAGATTTTTGAATTAATAAAAAGAAAGAAACATTATGGAAACAACACAAACTTCCCAGTCGCTCTACCAAGCCCTGTGGAACTCAGCGGATGTTCTCCGCTCTAAGATGGATGCTAATGACTACAAGTCCTATCTTTTGGGCATGGTCTTTTACAAGTATTTGTCGGACAAGATGCTCTTTTTCGTGGCTGAGACCATGGAAGAGGGGACGGATAGTCTCGAGGATGCTCTTGAGGTCTATCGCAATTACTACGAGGATGCGGATACCCACGAGGATCTGGTCTCTGTTATGAATGATGAGCTCAACTATATCATCAAGCCAGACTTGACCTTTACGGCTCTAGTAGCGCGTGTCAATGAGGGAACTTTCCAGTTAGAAGACTTGGCTCAAGGTTTTCGTGATATCGAGCAGAGTGACGACCTCTATGAAAATCTCTTTGAAGATATTGACCTCTACTCTAAAAAGCTAGGGGCAACTCCGCAAAAGCAAAACCAAACAGTAGCAGCAGTCATGAAAGAGTTGGCTGTGCTAGATGTGGCTGGTCATGCTGGTGATATGCTGGGGGATGCCTATGAGTATCTGATCGGTCAGTTTGCGACTGACTCGGGTAAGAAAGCTGGTGAGTTCTATACGCCTCAGCCTGTTGCCAAGCTCATGACTCAGATTGCCTTTTTGGGTCGTGAAGACCAGGAAGGCTTTACCATCTATGATGCGACTATGGGCTCCGGCTCTCTCTTGCTTAATGCCAAGAAATACTCTCATAAACCACAGACAGTTGTCTACTTTGGTCAGGAGCTCAATACTTCAACCTATAACCTAGCTCGGATGAACATGATTCTACACGGTGTTCCTGTTGAGAATCAATTCCTCCACAATGCCGATACACTGGATGAAGACTGGCCAACTCAAGAGCCGACCAACTTTGACGGTGTTCTCATGAACCCTCCATACTCTGCCAAGTGGTCAGCAAGTTCAGGCTTTATGGCTGACCCTCGTTTCTCTCCTTTTGGGAAACTGGCGCCCCAGTCCAAGGCTGACTTTGCCTTCCTCCTGCATGGGTACTACCACCTCAAGCAGGATAATGGGATCATGGCTATCGTCCTTCCTCACGGTGTTCTCTTCCGTGGAAATGCGGAAGGAACCATTCGTAAGGCTTTGTTAGAAGAAGGGGCTATTGATACGGTTATCGGTCTACCAGCCAATATCTTCTTTAACACCAGCATTCCAACTACGGTCATCATTCTCAAAAAGAATCGTACTAACCGTGATGTCTACTTTATCGATGCTTCTAAGGAGTTTGATAAAGGCAAAAACCAGAATATCATGACGGATGCCCATATCGAGAAGATTCTGGAAGCCTACAAGTCACGTGAGGAGATTGATAAGTTTGCCCACCTAGCAAGCTATGAAGAAGTCGTCGAAAATGACTATAACCTCAATATTCCTCGCTATGTAGATACCTTTGAGGAAGAAGAAGTCGAACCATTGACAGATATCGTCAGCAAGATTAACCAGACAAATCAAGCAATTCAAACCCAAACGGCTTCATTACTGGAAATGCTCAACCAACTCCACGGCACCACACCAGAAGCTGATGCTGAACTCAAAGAGTTTTTGAAAAACTTTAAAGGGTGATGGGGAAGTTAAACACGATAATTAAATTAAATATTCCAGCCAAAATAACTTTTGGCTGGTTTTTATTGTTTAAAGATGATATAATTAAATTACCTAAAAGGTAATTTAATTATACAGAAAGGGACATATGAAGCTTACCTATACAAATAAAACTGTTGAAAAGCAGTGCACAGAGCTGAGGAGAGCGAAAAAAGATTTTTCGGATAAGATTGCTGTAAAGTTGCATCAGTTGATCAACTTTTTGGAAGCAGCGGATTCTTTGGCTAGTGTGACAGCATTTCCTAAGTATCACTTTCACCAACTCAAGGGAAAGAGACAGGGACAGTTTGCTTTGGATATAGATGGTCGAAGGAGTTCCTATCGGTTGATTGTAGAATTTCGTGAGGAGGATCTAGAAAAGGTATTTCCTAGTCCTGTTGAAATCGAAATCCTAAAAATAGAGGAGGTCAGCAATCACTATGAGTAATAAAATTGTTGAATACAAAGACCTGATTGCTTTTCATCCAGGTCAGTATGTTGAAGAATTGATTGAAGATTATAACGTAACTCAGAAAGAATTTGCGGAGCGCTTAGGAGTTTCAGCAAAGACCGTCAGCAAGCTTGTCAATGCGGAGGAGTCTATTAGTAAAGAGACGGCTCATAAATTAGCCAAGCTAAGCGGAGTTTCCATGCAAACTTGGCTCAATCTACAGAATTCTTACGATGTAAAAGTTGCAGAGATTGTAGAACAAAGAGAGCTAGAAGAAGGTAACGAGAAAGAAATCTGTGAGATGATTGATTTCAAGTATTTTAAGGAAGAAGGCTACGTGCCAGACAAACGCTATAGCTTGAAGGAAAAGATTATAGAGCTTCGCAAGATTCTAGGTGTGGCAAGTTTAGAAAACCTTACATCTTTTAATCATCTAGTCAGCTATCGGAATACGCGTGAGTTCACGACTAAAAGTATAGTAAACTCTAATATCATGCTGGAGTTGGCATCTAAAAAAGCACGTGATAAAACTACAACTAAGCTCAACCGCAAAAAGCTAGAGAGAAGCTTGCCTGCTTTGAGAAAATTGACCAGACAAGATCCTGAAGTCTTTCCTCAACGCCTGTATGATATCTTACTAGATTGTGGTGTTGTCCTAGTCGGTCTACCTGCTTTGCCAAATGCTAATCTGAATGGGGCGACTAAAAAATTCAGTAATGGTAGTGCCTTGCTTTTACTTACGGATAGAAACAAAGTGTCAGACATTTTCTGGTTCTCACTTTTTCATGAGATTGGGCACATTTTGGAGAACGATTTTTCATCTGATGACGGAAATAGTGAATCCTACCGACATTCTGAGGAACGAGCAGATCAGTTTGCAAAAGATTTCTTGATTAGACCGGAAGATTATCAAGCTTTTGTCAAAAAAGGAAATTTTGATAAGTCGGATATTCTAGATTTTGCAGAGGAAATCGACATTCATCCTAGCGTCGTTTTAGGCAGATTACAAAATGAGGGCATTCTCAGTTTTGACCGTTTCCGAGAACTAAAAGAAAATTATTACTTTGTTTCATGAGTTGCAGGATGTTTTTAAAAATTGAAAAAAGCTTCATACGGCTAGTACTTAGAACATCTTTATTCGCTCATTTTTAAAATATAACTTTGTTTCCGTATTTCCTGGGAACTAGTAGAAAGTTAGGAGAAATATGGAAAATAACAACCAACGTGCCCTTTGTCAGCAACTCTGGGCGGAAAATAAATACCTTGTTTTGAGCCATTCCAGCAATATTTATAAGGATATTCGCCAGTATCTCAAGCAAGAAGTGGTGGAGGTGAGTCAGGTTCAAGAGTTGATTGACCGTGCCTGCCAGATTCCAGAACACAGGGGTCAGGTTTGCAATGCTTTTCAGCATATTTGGGGCTATTTTAAAAAGCAAGCTAGCCCTGACGAGCGCAAAGACTATATGCTCCTGCTGGATCGCTATCGCTTTGGTCAAGCTTCTAAGGAAGACTTGATTGCTAGGACTAGAGATTTGCTTGAACGTTACCCAAATGCTTATTTGCAAGATTCGACCTTGTTGAAAGGAGACTCTCATGAGACTTTGGCATGAGGATTTGATCCCACAACTTCCCCGTCCTCAGCTCTTGGGGCAACATCGAGAGTGTTGCGCTCTGCGTGGCAATGGCTGGGGCAGAAAGCATGCGACGGTTGACTATGTCTTTACCCACTCGCCCTATCGTCTCTATGCCTATCATCGTTTGATCATTGAGGAGATGGTTGACCGTGGCTACAATGTCAGCCCAGAGTGGCTAGACAAGAACTACCGAGGCAAGACTTGCCCTCCTTATGAAAACTTAGCTGAGGAGAAGTTGAAAAGTCCCATCTATAGCGAACATGATGCTACCTACTATGAGGAGTGTCTGGCTAATCTCCGTGACAAGGGGATAGAGCTGGAGTGATAATAAGAATTATAACTCTTTTCGTAATTTTTTCGAATAATTAAAATGAGATCTTTAGAATGATTCTAAGGTCTTCTTTTTATAATTATTTGGATTTACTTTTAATAACTTTTGAGTTATAATTTAATTGAAAAGAGGTTGCTTGGTGCACACAATTTACTTCTATAAGGACAAAAATGGAAATGAGCCAGTCTTGGATTATATGAGAGAATTGGCTAGTCGTAAAAGTAAAGATAGTCGTATTAAACTGAATAAACTAAACGACTATATTGAGTTGCTTAGTCAGCATGGGACTAGAGCTGGTGAACCCTATATGAAACATTTGGAAGATGAGATATGGGAATTAAGACCTCTTAGGGATAGGATTTTATTTGTAGCTTGGCTTGATGGGAGTTTTGTTCTTTTACATCATTTTGTCAAAAAGACTCAAAAGACCCCTAGAAGAGAACTTGAAAAAGCCAAGCGTGAACTGAAGGACTTAAAAGAAAGAGGAGTAAGTGATGAAAAATAGTGCCATTGGGAGTAATTGGAAGGATGTTCGGTCTCAACTCTTTACCAAGGAGGAAATCCTTGAAAGTGATATGCGAGTGGCTATCATGAGTGAATTAATAGAGGCTAGACGTGAGCAAGGCATTAGTCAGAAAAAATTAGAAGAACTTAGTGGAGTGAGCCAGCCTGTCATAGCCAGGATGGAAACCGGCAAGACCAGTCCTCAGTTAGATACAGTCTTGAAAGTTCTTGCCAGTTTAGGCAAGACACTAGCAGTCGTCCCACTTGAACAGGAAAAAGGTTGATAGGGATGAAATGACTTGGTTTGCTAAAATCATCCACTGGATAATTTTACCTCCCGTCCGCACTTTATCAGGGAAATATCAGAATTACAAAAGAAAACCAACTTATAGTCTTTTCTAATAACAAGCCATAGTCAGCTATCTGTTTACTCAAGTTTGACTATGAATGGGACTATCTTAAAAATCTGTTAACCATTGTCTATCAAAGGATTTGGGGAATCTTCTCCAAATCTTTTTTTGTGCTTTAAAAAGCGATATAGTTTCAAACTATATCAAAGCCTAATTTTTTACAATTATACAGACGCTTTCTTTTCTGTTAAGATAGTTTCAACAACAATTTTTGGAGGACAAAACATGTCAACTACAATTATCGGTTTCCCACGTTTGGGTGAATTCCGTGAATTAAAATTTACAACTGAAAAATACTTTAGAAAAGAAATCTCAGAAGAAGAACTTTTGGCTGCGGCTAAAGAATTGCGTGCAAAACACTGGAACATCGTCAAAGAAAAAGGCATCACTGAAATCCCATCAAATGACTTTTCTCACTATGACAACTTCCTTGATGCTGCCTTTCTTTTCAACGTAGTTCCTGCATCAGTACAAAACTTGGACTTGTCTGATCTTGAACGTTACTTTGCTTTGGGACGTGGTTACCAAGGAGAAAAAGGGGATGTTCGTGCCCTTCCGATGAAAAAATGGTTCAACACTAACTACCACTATATCGTTCCAAAATTTGAAAAAGACACTCAAGTAAAATTGGCTGGTCACAAGATTTTCGATGAGTTCCAAGAAGCTAAAGAACTTGGTCTCAACACTCGTCCTGTCCTTGTAGGTCCATTCACGTTCCTTCAATTGTCAGACTTTGAAGAAGGTGTGAAAGCAGAAGACTTCGTAGATAGCTTAGTAGCTGCTTACCAAGATGTTTTTGCGAAATTGGCTGAACTTGGTGCAACTCGTATCCAACTGGACGAAGCTGCTCTTGTCAAAGATTTGACAGAAGAAGAAAAAGCCCTCTTCTTGAACATCTACAACAAACTCTTGGCTGATAAAAAAGGTCTTGAAGTCTTGCTTCAAACTTACTTCGGTGACGTCCGTGACGTCTACGCTGACCTTGTGAAATTGCCAGTAGATGCAATCGGTCTTGACTTCGTTGAAGGTAAGAAAACCCTTGAACTCGTTAAAGGTGGCTTCCCAGCTGACAAGACTCTTTATGCAGGTATTGTCAATGGTAAGAACATCTGGCGCAACAACTACGAAAAGAGCTTGGCTATTCTTGAGCAAATCCCAGCTGAAAACATCGTTTTGACTAGCTCATGCTCACTTCTTCATGTGCCATTTACAACAGCAAATGAAGACTTTGAACCAGCTATCTTGAACCACTTTGCATTTGCAGTTGAAAAACTGGATGAAATCCGTGACTTGGATGCTATCCGCAACGGTCAAGGTGCAGAGGCTCTTGCAGCAAACAAAGAACTCTTTGCGACTGAACGTGTTGGTGAAAATGCGGAACTTCGTGCGCGTATCGCTGGATTGACTGATGCAGACTACACTCGTTTGCCAGCCTTCGCAGAACGTGAAGCTATCCAAGAAGATGCATTCAAACTTCCAGCTCTTCCAACAACAACAATCGGTTCATTCCCTCAAACTAAGGAAGTTCGTGCCAAACGTTTGGCCTTCCGTAAGGGTGAATTGTCACAAGAAGAATACGATGCCTTCCTTGCTGAAACCATCGACGAATGGATCAAATGGCAAGAAGAAGTTGGATTTGACGTGCTTGTACACGGTGAATTCGAGCGTAACGACATGGTTGAGTACTTCGGTCAAAACTTGTCAGGTTACCTCTTCTCTAAGAATGGTTGGGTACAATCATACGGTATGCGTGGGGTTAAACCACCAATCATCTGGGGTGATGTGACTCGTCTCAACCCAATCACTGTTAAATGGTCTAGCTATGCACAAAGTCGTACGGACAAACCTGTCAAAGGTATGTTGACTGGACCTGTTACCATCCTTAACTGGTCATTCCCACGTGAAGACATCTCTATCAAGGATTCGACTCTTCAAATCGCTCTTGCAATCAAGGATGAAGTTCTTGACCTTGAAGCTGCAGGCGTGAAAATCATCCAAATCGATGAGGCTGCTCTTCGTGAGAAATTGCCACTCCGTCGTAGCGACTGGTACGAAGACTACCTTGACTGGGCTATTCCAGCCTTCCGCTTGGTTCACTCAACAGTAGCACCAGATACACAAATTCACACTCACATGTGTTACTCAGAATTTACAGATATCATCCCAGCTATCGACAACTTGGATGCAGACGTTATCTCATTTGAAGCTAGCCGTTCAAACCTTGAAATCTTGGACGAACTCAAAGCGAAAAACTTCCAAACAGAAGTTGGACCTGGGGTTTACGATATCCACTCACCTCGTGTGCCTAACGAAGGCGAAATCGACCACACAATCGAAGCAATCCTTGCTAAAGTGCCAAGCAGAAAAGTTTGGATCAACCCTGACTGTGGTTTGAAAACACGTGGTATTCCAGAAACGAAAGAAAGCTTGATCCGCCTTGTAGAAGCTGCGAAAGCTGCGCGTGAGAAATTGTAAGAAAAGACATTTCTCCATACATGGTTGATCAATAAGAAATCAACTAGAAAAGGTTCATAAATATGTCACGTCAAACACCGTCCCTCTCATTTGAAGTTTTCCCTCCAAACCCAGCAGTAGGCAATGACAAAATTATTGCAGCTCTGAAAGACATGCAGGACTTGGCCCCACACTTTATCAGTGTGACTGCCAGCAATAATAAATTTAATATCAAAGAGACGACGGTTCGTTTGGCAGACTATATCCAAAATGACTTGGAGATTCCAACCATTGCTCACTTGCCAGCTATCTATCTAACTAAGGATAAGGTGGCTGAGACCATTGAAGATTTGGATAAGGTTGGGGTTCAGAAAATCTTGGCTCTTCGTGGAGATCTCATTCCTGATGTGGAACCACAAAAAGATTTCCGTTATGCCACAGACTTGATTGAGTTTATCAAGGAACAGGCACCGCATTTTGATGTCATCGGAGCTTGTTACCCAGAAGGGCACCCTGATTCGCCAAACCAAATCTCAGATATTCAAAATCTGAAAAGAAAAGTAGATGCAGGCTGTTCAAGTCTTGTCACCCAGCTTTTCTTTGACAATGAGCGTTTCTACGATTTCCAAGACAAATGTACCTTGGCTGGGATTGATGTGCCGATTCATGCAGGAATTATGCCAATCCTGAATCGTAACCAAGCTCTTCGTCTCTTGAAGACTTGTGAGAATATCCATCTCCCACGTAAGTTTAAGGCTATCTTGGACAAGTATGAAAATGACCCTGAGTCACTCAGAGCAGCAGGACTTGCCTATGCCGTGGACCAAATCGTGGACTTGGTAACGCAAGACGTAGCAGGCGTACATCTCTACACTATGAACAATGCAGATACTGCTCAGTACATTCACCAAGCAACCCATGCCTTGTTTAATCACCAATCTTTAGGATAATAAAAAGCAAACCATTCTTCTTTTCATAGAGGAATGGTTCCTTTTTAATAGAAAAGCCAGCACTTTTTAAGAAAAATATGATAAAATAGACTCTGTACGTACTTGATACAAAGATGAGGGTATAAACGATATTTAAGCAGTCTTAATCTTATGTCAAAGAGATGTAAGTTAAAGAATCAGAACTAAAGTAATTTCGGAGTTGAACACGGGCTAAATCCCTAGTGAAAAAGATAGATTTCCTGGTGTGCATCGCACACTGCGTTAATCTCTGCTACCATGCGTAATTGAACTCGGCCGAAAAGCTGTGTAAAAAAGATAAACTGTCTTGTCTTCATCGAAGACTTCGCCAGTTTCCTATTTTTACTTTGCTTTTGACGTCCTTAGTATCTTGATCTTTGTAGGCAAGGCGTATAATATTATCAATCCAAAAGGGGATTAAAATGACAAAACAAGTGTTTCAAACGACTTTTGCGGGTCGTGAGTTGATCGTAGAGACTGGTCAGGTTGCTAAGCAAGCAAATGGCTCTGTTGTGGTGCGTTACGGTGAGTCAACTGTCTTGACTGCTGCCGTTATGTCTAAGAAGATGGCAACTGGGGATTTCTTCCCACTTCAAGTCAACTACGAAGAAAAAATGTATGCGGCTGGGAAATTTCCTGGTGGCTTTATGAAACGTGAAGGACGTCCTTCAACAGATGCGACCTTGACAGCGCGTTTGATCGACCGTCCAATCCGTCCAATGTTTGCAGAAGGTTTCCGTAACGAAGTGCAAGTCATCAACACAGTTCTTTCTTATGACGAAAATGCATCTGCACCAATGGCGGCTATGTTTGGTTCATCTTTGGCCTTGTCTATCTCAGATATTCCATTTGACGGACCAATCGCTGGGGTACAAGTGGGTTATGTTGATGGGGAAATCGTCATCAACCCTACTCAAGAACAAGCAGAGCAATCTCTTCTTGAATTGACAGTAGCTGGTACTAAGCATGCTATCAACATGGTAGAGTCTGGTGCAAAAGAATTGTCAGAAGAAATCATGTTGGAAGCTCTTCTTAAAGGACACGAAGCCGTTAAAGAATTGATTGCCTTCCAAGAAGAAATCGTTGCGGCAGTAGGTAAAGAAAAAGCAGAAGTAGAATTGCTTCATGTAGACGCTGAATTGCAAGCTGAAATCATCGCTGCTTACAATAGCGAACTTCAAAAAGCTGTTCAAGTAGAAGAAAAATTGGCTCGTGAAGCTGCGACTCAAGCAGTGAAAGACCAAGTCACAGCAGTTTACGAAGAAAAATATGCTGACCACGAAGAATTCGACCGTATCATGCGTGATGTGGCTGAAATCTTGGAACAAATGGAACACGCAGAAGTGCGCCGTTTGATCACTGAAGACAAGGTTCGACCTGACGGCCGTAAGGTCGATGAAATCCGTCCTTTGGATGCGGTTGTTGACTTCCTTCCTCGCGTACATGGTTCAGGTCTCTTTACTCGTGGACAAACTCAGGCTCTTTCTATCTTGACTTTGGCGCCAATGGGTGAAACGCAAATCATCGATGGTTTGGATCCAGAGTATAAGAAACGCTTTATGCACCACTATAACTTCCCACAATACTCTGTAGGGGAAACTGGTCGTTACGGTGCACCAGGTCGTCGTGAAATTGGTCACGGTGCTCTCGGTGAGCGTGCTCTTGCTCAAGTATTGCCAAGCTTGGAAGAATTCCCATACGCTATCCGTTTGGTAGCAGAAGTCTTGGAATCAAATGGTTCTTCATCTCAAGCATCTATCTGTGCGGGTACTCTTGCCCTTATGGCAGGTGGTGTGCCAATCAAGGCACCAGTAGCAGGTATTGCCATGGGTCTGATTTCAGATGGAAACAACTACACCGTATTGACAGATATCCAAGGTTTGGAAGATCACTTTGGAGATATGGACTTCAAGGTTGCAGGTACTCGTGATGGGATTACAGCCCTTCAAATGGATATCAAGATTCAAGGGATTACTGCAGAAATCTTGACAGAAGCTCTTGCTCAAGCCAAGAAAGCTCGTTTTGAAATCCTTGACGTCATCGAAGCTACCATTCCAGAAGTTCGTCCAGAATTGGCTCCAACTGCTCCGAAAATTGATACCATCAAGATTGATGTGGACAAGATTAAAATTGTCATCGGTAAGGGTGGAGAAACCATCGACAAGATTATCGCTGAAACAGGCGTTAAGATTGATATCGACGAAGAAGGAAATGTATCTATCTACTCTAGCGACCAAGATGCTATTAACCGTGCCAAAGAAATCATTGCTGGTTTGGTTCGTGAAGCTAAGGTGGACGAAGTTTACCGTGCTAAAGTCGTTCGTATCGAGAAATTTGGTGCCTTTGTCAACCTCTTTGATAAGACAGATGCCCTTGTTCATATCTCGGAGATGGCTTGGACGCGTACTAATAATGTCGAAGATTTGGTGGCAATCGGGGATGAAGTTGATGTTAAGGTTATCAAGATTGATGAAAAAGGACGTGTGGATGCTTCTATGAAAGCCCTTCTTCCTCGTCCTCCAAAACCTGAACGTGATGAAAAAGGTGAGAAATCAGAAAGACATCACCGCCCACGTCATCACAAGGACCACAAACCTAAGAAAGAATTTACAGAAACACCAAAAGATTCAGAATAAGAAAAGGAGAAATGTATGGGATGGTGGCGCGAAACCATTGATATCGTAAAAGAAAATGATCCAGCGGCCCGCACCACTTTGGAGGTTTTGCTGACCTATCCAGGTGTCAAGGCCTTGGCGGCCCACCGTCTCTCTCATTTTCTCTGGAAACATGGCTTTAAGCTTTTAGCTCGTATGCACAGCCAGTTTTGGCGTTTTTGGACGCAGATAGAGATTCACCCTGGAGCTCAGATTGAATCAGGTGTCTTTATCGACCATGGTTCAGGTCTTGTAATTGGGGAGACGGCTATCGTTGAAAAAGGGGTTCTTCTCTACCACGGGGTAACTCTTGGCGGGACAGGGAAGGATGTTGGCAAACGCCATCCGACCGTGCGAAAAGGAGCTTTAATATCCGCTCATGCTCAAGTCATTGGACCTGTGGAAATCGGTGAAAATGCCAAGGTCGGTGCAGCAGCAGTTGTTGTGGCAGACGTACCTAGTGATGTGACGGTTGTCGGTATTCCTGCTAAGATTGTCCGTGTTCATGGTAAGAAGGATGAACCAGTCATTCACGAAGTTGAAGAAAAACGAGAGTATTATGTCAATAAACTCGAGCAGGCTAAAGAAGCCAGTCACAGATCGTCTGGTTTGTAGAGGATAGCTATATGATTCAAGCAAGAAACAAGTTAAGCCAAGAGGAGCTATCTGAGGCGAAAAAACTAATTAACTGTTGTCAAGCCTATGATGGGACTTATCGTGATCCCTATCTTTCTAACATGCTCAATTTTAACCCCGATATGCCTGCCTTTTTCCTTTATTATGAAAAAGGTGAACTTGTTGGCCTATTAACCGTCTATGCAGATGACCAAGATGTGGAAGTAGCGATCCTGGTCCACCCTAATCATCGTCGTCAAGGAATTGCGCAGACTTTGTATAGAAGTTTTGAGAAAGAAACAGCTTCTTTTCCGATTCATTCAGTCACTTTTCAGACAGAGCGTGTTTTTCTAGACCGCCATCCTGATTTTGTCAACAACTGGGGACTGGTCGAGGATGAAGAGACAGAAACCTGGTTAGGTAAGGATAGAAGACCTTATCCGTTAGCAACTGTTTCCAATCTGGACGTTTTGTTAGCAGATCGTTCCTATCAGGATCAAATTAGTCAGTTAAAATTTCAGGCATTTTCAGAGGAACATGAATCGAGAGAAGTTGTGGATAGATATGTCGCTGAAGCTCTGAAAGATCCAGAAAGTCACCTATATATTTTATTAAAAAACGACCAGGTTATTGGAACTTGTACAGTTGATTTATCGAGTAATACGAATTACCTCTATGGTTTAGCAATAGCTGAGTTTGAACGTGGGCAAGGCTACGGAAGCTATCTAGCAAAATCCCTCGTCAATAAACTGATTGAGCAAAATGACAAGGAGTTTCAGATTGCCGTGGAAGATAGCAATGTAGGTGCCAAACGTTTGTATGAAAAGATTGGCTTTGTTAAACAGACCCAGGTGGTTTATCTGAATGCGAAAGAGTAATAAATGCTATTAGAAGAATTTGAAAATGTACCTGCTGTTATAGAGCCAACTGATCGAAGCCTTCTTAGTGGTGGAGAAATCTGTGATACCATTATCTTGTCTTTTAATGGAGAAATCCTTGAACGAGTAAAGCAGATAGATGGTGTCTACGAAGGTGGCTATCTTACCAATCTAAATGGCAAACTGCCATGGTATATCTATGAAAAAGATGGGAGTAAGGTAGCAGTTGCTATGGCTACGATTGGAGCTCCAATGGTTGTTGGACTCTTAGAAGAACTCAAAGCAAGAGGATTTAAGAACTTTATCGTTTTAGGATCTTGCGGAGTTCTAGACCAGTCTATTCAAGCAGATAAGATTATCCTACCAAGTTCGGCTTTACGTGATGAAGGTACTAGTTATCACTATGCTCCAGCAAGTGATGAAATAGTCTATGAGCAATCTCTACTCTTAACTATGGAAAAAGCCTTGGATAAAGCTGGCATTGAGCATATTCGAACAAAGTCTTGGACCACAGATGCCTTCTATCGTGAGACAGCTGCTAAAGTCAAACGAAGACTAGCAGCAGGAGCTAGAGTTGTAGATATGGAAGCTTCAGCTATCATGGCCTGGACCCAATATCGACTAGCCAATGTCTATCAGTTTTTCTACACAGCTGACTATGTCGACCATCAAAATCACGAATGGGATGCTAGACGCGAAGATAGAAAAGCGGATGCTATGACTTTCTTCGAGATAGCATTAGTAATTGCTCAAGAGTTAGTTTAGACTAGTCTTTACGATAAATTCGAAACAAGAAAGGAAGGGAGCCTAACGGAAAAGATAGCAATAAAACTTCCGTAGTGACTCCCTTCATCTTTTTACTGTATTCTTCTTTTATGTTTAGAAAGGAGCAAGGAAATCCGATTTGTGACTAGCAATCGGACTAAAATTTCGTTGAACAGTTAGTTATGAAACTATCTGTTTATGAATTTTAGCTTTCCTGACTATTATTTTATGATTAAAATCTATGACACCATGTCTCGTGATTTGCGAGAATTTGTTCCAATCGAGGATGGCAAGGTTAAGATGTATGTCTGTGGGCCGACAGTTTACAACTATATCCACGTAGGGAATGCCCGCTCAACAGTAGCCTTCGATACCATTCGTCGCTACTTTGAGTACCGTGGTTATGAGGTTGCCTATATTTCCAATTTTACGGATGTGGATGATAAGATTATCAACCGTGCCAAAGAAGAAGGCATCACGCCTCAGGAAGTTGCAGACAAGTATATCGCTGCCTTTCGTGAGGATGTGACAGCTTTGGGTGTCAAGCCTGCGACTCGTCATCCACGTGTAGTCGAGTTTATGGCTGACATCATCCGCTTTGTAGAAGATTTGATTGAAAAAGGCTTTGCCTATGAGAGTCAAGGGGATGTCTATTTCCGTGTAGAAAAATCTCATAACTATGCTAAATTGGCTAATAAAACACTAGAAGACTTGGAGCTAGGTGCTTCAGGTCGTACCGATGAAGAAACGGATCGTAAGGAAAATCCTGTAGACTTTGCTCTTTGGAAATCTGCTAAACCAGGTGAGATTTCTTGGGACAGTCCTTGGGGGCCTGGACGTCCAGGCTGGCATATCGAGTGTTCGGTCATGTCAACGGAGATTTTGGGTGATACCATCGATATTCACGGTGGTGGAGCTGACCTTGAGTTTCCGCACCACACCAACGAAATTGCCCAGTCAGAAGCCAAAACAGGCAAGACCTTCGCCAACTACTGGATGCACAATGGCTTTGTCAATATCGATAATGTCAAGATGTCTAAGTCTTTGGGAAACTTCATTACGGTACACGATGCTCTCAAAACTATCGACGGTCAAGTATTGCGATTCTTCTTTGCGACTCAGCACTACCGTAAGCCTATCAATTTTACGGAAAAAGCAGTTCGTGATGCAGAGACAAATCTTAAGTATCTCAAAAATACTTACGAGCAACCATTTACTGGAACTGTATATGCTCAGGAGTTACAGGCATTTAAAGATAAGTTTGTAGCGGCTATGGATGAGGATTTCAATACAGCTAATGGAATCACAGTTGTCTTTGAAATGGCCAAATGGATCAACTCAGGCAACTATGATGCAACCGTTAAGGAAGCTCTTGCAGCCATGTTGGAAGTCTTTGGAGTGGTCTTTGTTGAGGAAGTTTTGGATGAAGAGATTGAAGCCTTGATTCAAAAACGCCAAGAAGCGCGTGCCAATCGTGACTTTGCGACAGCTGACCAAATCCGTGACCAACTAGCTGCACAAGGGATTAAGCTACTTGACACCAAGGATGGAGTGAGGTGGACACGTGATTGATGTCAATCTCATTAACGGGATTGCTCTAGCTTTTGAAGGAGATGCAGTATATTCTATGTATATTCGTCGCCATCTCATTCTCAAAGGTATGACCAAGCCCAATAAACTCCATCAAGAGGCAACCAAGTATGTATCAGCTAAGGCTCAGGCACATTTGATTTCCCTCATGTTGGAAGAAGAAGTCCTAACGGAAAAAGAGGAAGAAATCTATAAACGGGGTCGCAATACCAACAGCCATACTAAGGCTAAGAATGCGGATGTGGTAACCTACCGTATGTCTACTGGTTTTGAAGCGGTCATGGGCTATCTTCATATGACTGAAAATGTGGAACGCCTAGAAACCTTGATTTCTTGGTGCATCCAAAAAGTGGAGGGCTAGGAATGATTGCAAAAGAACTACTGGATTGGTTTCCTGATGGTAAAATCTTAGATCAGCCAGTTGATAAAGAGGGTTATCTAAGTCTACCTCTGTCAAATTATCAGTGGCTTTTGCTTGAGGAAGCTAGTCTTAGCGAGCGTGAAAAACAACTGGTGGCTCTCTTAACCAAACAGGAGCAAACCATTTCCCTCAACCCTTGGTATAGTTATCTCATTGAAGGCAAAGGACAGGCACCGCAAAACTTTAAAAAATTGCAGCTTGTCTATTGTCACCTATCTTATTTTCAACAGGAGAATTTAACGTCTTGGTTAGAGATGATGGGAACCCTCTTTCCAAATTGTCAAACGGTGCTTCAGGTGGGAGCGCAGGATTACATTTTTGTTCTCCAACAGGATAAGTACACATCCGTTCGCTCAATCCTGACAGATACCTTGGAAGCCGTAGAATATGACTTTGGAGTACGTTTATCCATCATGTTAGGTCAGGTCTGGTCACAGACAGGACATCAGGCTCTGTCAGATCTCATCAAAGCAGAACGTGACTTGTTTAAAAACTGGTGGCGTCAAGGTCATCAAGGATTCCATACTTTTTCTCAACTCTATCTTTGGAGTATGGGTGAAAGAATTGTGGATCTCCGAGTTATCAAGGAATATCTGCATCAGATGATTGTGGACCAGGATCAGATTCAGGAAATCATCCTTTCACTGTGGGAAAACAGTGCAGTCCTGACTAAAACAGCACAGCAGCTCTATCTGCATCGCAATTCTCTCCAATACAAGATTGATAAGTGGGAAGAACTGACAGGACTGCAGTTGAAAGAATTGACAGATTTGACCTTGTGTTATCAGTTGATTTTACCAGATATAATCTAAAGTTTTGTGCAAGTTGCACAGAACTTTTTTATTTTTTTGGTCACCTTGCCATAGAAATGTAAAGCGTTTTCATCTATAATAAAACTATCAAATGACAAAAGGAGTTCACCGAAATGGTAGAATTAAATCTTAAAAATATTTACAAAAAATATCCAAATAGCGAACACTATTCAGTTGAAGATTTCAACTTGAACATCAAAGATAAAGAATTTATCGTTTTCGTAGGACCTTCAGGATGTGGTAAATCAACTACTCTTCGTATGATTGCAGGTCTTGAAGACATCACAGAAGGTACTGCATCTATCGATGGCGTGGTTGTCAACGACGTGGCTCCAAAAGACCGTGACATTGCCATGGTATTCCAAAACTACGCTCTTTACCCACACATGACTGTATACGATAACATGGCTTTTGGTTTGAAATTGCGTAAATATAGCAAAGAAGACATTGACAAACGTGTACAAGAAGCAGCTGAAATTCTTGGTTTGAAAGAATTCTTGGATCGTAAACCAGCTGACCTTTCAGGTGGTCAACGTCAACGTGTTGCCATGGGTCGTGCAATCGTCCGTGATGCAAAAGTATTCTTGATGGACGAACCTTTGTCAAACTTGGATGCTAAACTTCGTGTATCAATGCGTGCTGAAATCGCTAAAATCCACCGTCGTATCGGAGCTACAACTATCTACGTAACTCACGACCAAACAGAAGCGATGACACTTGCAGACCGTATCGTTATCATGTCAGCTACTAAAAACCCTGCTGGTACTGGTACTATCGGACGTGTTGAACAAATCGGTACTCCTCAAGAAGTTTACAAAAACCCAGTTAATAAATTCGTAGCAGGATTTATCGGAAGCCCAGCTATGAACTTCATCAACGTTAAATTGAACGGTGACCGCATTGTTGCTGATGGATTTACTTTGAAAGTTCCAGAAGGTGCTTTGAAAGTTCTTCGTGAAAAAGGCTACGAAGGAAAAGAATTGATCTTCGGTATCCGTCCAGAAGACGTAAATGCTGAACCTGCTTTCCTTGAAACATTCCCAGAATCAGTTGTGAAAGCAACAATCTCTGTATCAGAATTGCTCGGTTCAGAATCTCACCTATACTGCCAAGTTGGTAAAGATGAGTTCGTTGCAAAAGTTGACGCTCGTGACTACTTGCAAGCAGGTGCAACAGTTGAACTTGGATTTGACTTGAACAAAGCACACTTCTTCGACGTAGAAACTGAAAGAACAGTTTACTAAGATAGATTTTAAACAATGAGCACTACTAGAGTTTTTCTAGTAGTGTTTTTTTATCAAGTTTAGCAAACTCTTACATAATGGGCTTTACTAGTTTTCATATCCTCAAAAAAGTGTTAAAATGGTAGGAAGAATTGGAGAGTATGCATGCCGAAAGAAGTAATTTATTCAGGCGATGAAGTCGTCGCTTTAACGCAAAAATATTTATCGAAAGAAGATGTGGCTTTTGTACACAAGGCCTTGGTTTATGCTGTAGAATGTCATAGTGGCCAGTATCGTAAATCAGGCGAGCCTTATATTATCCACCCTATTCAGGTAGCAGGTATCTTGGCTAAACTCAAGCTAGATGCTGTCACTGTTGCCTGTGGTTTTTTGCATGACGTGGTAGAAGACACAGAAGCTACCTTGGATGACTTAGAGCGTGAGTTTGGCCATGATGTTCGAGTGATTGTAGATGGTGTTACCAAGCTTGGTAAGGTTGAGTATAAGTCTATCGAGGAGCAACTGGCTGAAAATCATCGCAAGATGCTCATGGCTATGTCAGAGGATATCCGTGTTATCTTGGTCAAACTTTCTGACCGTCTGCACAATATGCGTACCCTCAAGCATCTTCGTAAAGACAAGCAGGAGCGTATTTCCAGAGAAACAATGGAAATCTATGCACCACTTGCTCACCGTTTGGGGATTTCAAGTGTGAAGTGGGAACTGGAAGATCTCTCTTTCCGCTATCTCAATCCAACTGAATTTTACAAGATTAGTCACATGATGAAGGAAAAACGTCAAGAGCGTGAAGCCTTGGTCGATGAAGTTGTGACGAAACTCGAGGAATACTCATCTGAGCGTCATCTTACAGGAAAAATCTACGGTCGTCCAAAGCATATCTACTCTATCTATCGTAAGATGCAGGATAAGAAAAAACGCTTTGAAGAGATCTACGACCTGATTGCCATTCGCTGTATCCTAGACACTCAGAGTGATGTCTATGCGATGTTAGGTTACGTTCATGAGCTTTGGAAGCCAATGCCGGGACGTTTCAAGGACTATATTGCCAATCGTAAGGCCAATGGTTACCAGTCTATCCATACGACTGTTTATGGACCAAAAGGGCCGATTGAGTTCCAGATTCGTACTAAGGAGATGCACGAGGTTGCTGAGTATGGGGTTGCGGCTCACTGGGCCTACAAAAAAGGAATCAAGGGGCAAGTTAATAGCAAGGAATCTGCTATTGGAATGAACTGGATCAAGGAGATGATGGAACTCCAAGATCAAGCAGATGATGCCAAGGAGTTTGTAGATACTGTCAAAGAAAACTATCTGGCTGAGGAGATTTATGTCTTTACTCCAGATGGGGCGGTTCGTTCACTTCCAAAGGATTCTGGACCGATTGACTTTGCTTATGAAATTCATACAAAGATTGGGGAAAAAGCGACTGGTGCCAAGGTTAATGGTCGTATGGTTCCCTTGACGACCAAGTTAAAAACGGGTGACCAGGTTGAAATCATCACTAATCCAAATTCATTTGGACCAAGCCGTGACTGGCTTAATATGGTCAAGACCAGCAAGGCTCGTAACAAAATTCGTCAGTTCTTTAAAAACCAAGATAAAGAATTGTCCATCAATAAAGGTCGTGAATTGCTGATTAGTCAGCTCCAAGAAAATGGCTATGTGGCCAATAAATTTATGGACAAACGCCACATGGATGAAGTCCTTCAAAAAACTAGCTACAAGACAGAAGAAGCGCTATTTGCGGCGATTGGTTTTGGAGAAATCGGAGCCATCACTGTCTTTAACCGTTTGACTGAGAAGGAACGTCGTGAAGAAGAGCGTGCCAAAGCTAAGGCAGAAGCTGAAGAATTGGTCAAGGGTGGCGAAGTCAAGGTGGAGAACAAGGACACGCTTAAGGTTAAGCATGAGGGTGGAGTAGTCATCCAAGGTGCTTCTGGGCTCTTGATCCGGATTGCCAAATGTTGTAACCCTGTTCCAGGTGATGATATCGTCGGCTATATTACCAAAGGACGCGGAGTTGCCATCCACCGTGTAGACTGTATGAACCTTCGTTCACAGGAAAATTACGAACAGCGTCTACTCGATGTTGAATGGGAAGACCAATTCTCAAGTAAGGAGTATATGGCTCACATCGATATCTACGGGCTCAACCGTTCTGGTCTTTTGAATGATATCTTGCAAGTCTTATCAAATACGACTAAGAATATCTCAACAGTTAATGCCCAACCAACCAAGGATATGAAATTTGCCAATATTCATGTTTCCTTTGGAATTTCAAACCTTTCAATGCTGACCACCGTAGTTGATAAGATTAAGAGTGTACCAGAAGTCTACTCGGTTAAACGTACCAATGGTTAAGTTGGCTTGATATCATCAGAAAGGATTGCTATGAGAATTATCGTTCAGCGTGTCAAAAAAGCTCAAGTTTCTATCGAGGGGCAAGTATATGGGAAAATCCAGCAGGGGCTCTTACTCTTAGTAGGTGTTGGACCTGAGGATCAAAAAGAAGATTTGGATTATGCAGTCAGAAAACTTGTCAATATGCGAATTTTCTCAGATGCTGAAGGCAAGATGAACCTATCTGTTAAGGATATCCAAGGCCAAATCCTCTCCATCTCTCAGTTTACTCTGTTTGCAGATACCAAAAAGGGGAATCGTCCAGCCTTTACAGGCGCTGCTAAACCGGATATGGCGGAAGCTTTCTATCAAGAATTTAACCAAGAACTAGCCAAAGAAGTTCCTGTTGAGACAGGAGTCTTTGGAGCAGATATGCAGGTGGAACTGGTCAATGATGGCCCAGTAACCATTATCCTTGATACGAAAAATAGATAAGAAAAACCAAGCTCGCGGGTTTGGTTTTTCTTATCTATCACAAAATATTCCAAAATGAAATGGGTTCTTGATAGGCTTCGGGGAAGTCTCTTTTCAGGCTTTGGCAGGTGCGATAGGAAGGGATGAGATATCCTATGATGAGGAGACTTCCCTGAAGGAAAAGTGGGATACCACTTAAAAACAGCAAGGAGAGAATTATCAGGTTATCCCATAGGAGGATTTGTAAGGCAAAACGCCAGAATCTCGGTCTAATCTGGGAATAGAGTTGACTAAAGTGGTCACAAAGTTGGTTGGAAAGATAGGTAAACAGCACAGGGTGAAAGAAGATGAGCCAACCGCTATAAATCAAAATCCAATCCCAGGTAATACTCTTCGAAAATCAAATTCAAACCACGTCAGCTTCACCTTGCCGTACTCAAGTAAGCTTCCTAGTTTGCTCTTTGATTTTCATTGAGTATAAGTCCCTCTTTAAATGTCAAAAATGCCAGCATGATTCCATCGATGATGAGGAGTTGAATGGTTTTGATGTAGATGATTTTTTTCATGATAAAACCTTTTTTTCCTTAGAGACACTCCCACAAAGAGATATGTTTGTCATAAAAGTCTGGATAGTTTTCTCTTAGGTGGCTAGCCGTTATATAATAAAAAGTAGAATGACAGGAAGTAAAGACTGGAGTAAGAGAGTAAAAATGTTGAGGGCCAGTGATGGCTAAAAAGACAAATAATAGTAGGTCAGTGGAGAGAATCTCTAAGTAGTAAAGGCGAATTTTTTTGTTCATCTGAGGATAAATCTCAGAGAAATGTTTTTTGAGTCGATTGACCAAGCGAAATAGCAGTAATCCTTGAGCAAGGATGAAAATGAAGCAAAAAATCAGGCCTCTCTCCAAAGAAAGTTCGTATCGGGGTCTGAAAGTTACCAACAGTAGCAAATCGCTGACTACGATGGCTGTAAAATGGATTCTAAAGAGATTTTTCATAAGATGACCTCCCTCTTTTATCTAGCTTCATTCTACTCCAAAAGAATGGGAGTTACAAGTAAAATGATAAAAAATTTTAGTAAGGAGATTCTATTAAGTCGGCTTGCTTTCTTTATTTGAGTTTCCTTCTATTTTTCCACTTCTTCATCATTCCAGACAAATAAAGCTCCGATTGCATTGAGGATACAAAAGATGTATTTTCCGATATTGGCAAAGTTTCCTTGAATGCCAGCCTTTGTCAGCTGAACGAAATTGTAAATCAACCAAAATCCCCACTGAGTTGTCAGTTTCAATGCATTCAAAGCATTGGCAATGAGGGAGAGTGCAAAGGCAATAGTTGTTACGTAGGCAAGGAGATTCATCTTTCCTCCATAGCCGATATAGTTGGTCATAAATGCAAAGAGGAAGGCGATGATTGAAATGATGATGGCAGCTAATTTTATCTGTTTTTGGCTCATTTGGTTGGGTCTGCCTTCTTGCGAAGCTTCCCATTTCTTAATAGCAAAGGTATAAATGAGGAAGGTGACAGGATAGGTGATAATGGCCGCCTTATTTCCAAGGATTATAGTCAATGGTGCTGGACAAAATCGTATTGACAATGCCAAAGTAATTTCCCCATTTGCTTAATTTTCCCGTGAAACGAGTGGACAACATGGAAATCCCAACGTTGGTTACGGAAATCAATCCAAAGGGCACAAGGGCAGTCCATGGGCCCCAGTCTACGAATTTATCGAGACGGGAGTTGAGGTAACCAGATGCGATCGCAATTCCAACGACCAGAGCAACCCCAAAGAGGTCAAACCATTTGGATGTCGCAAAAATTTTTAGTGATTTTTTCATAGGTTAAAATATCTTTCTTTTTTTTACAAACATTCTACAACAAAATGAGAGTAACATCAAATGCTAGAAATAAAACCCTGAAAATCGAGCTTTCAGGGTTGGTAGGGGACTTGAGAAATTAGTTCAGTTTTTCAACATAGAGTTGTTTGGCGATTTCGAGGCTGACTTGAAGTTCTTCATGGTTGTGAATCAGAGTAAAGGTATTAGAGAAGCCATCGAACTGCTTGACTTGGAGTTGTTCTCCAATATGGATGCCATTTTTTTCCAAATATTGGAGAAGTTCAAAGCTATCATGAACTCTTGTCAAAAGATAGGTTCCAGCTTCTTTGGTTTCTGCTAGAGGCAAGTTGTTGATTTCAACCAAAAGTTCTCCCTTGGCAGGAATGGTACCACCATGAGGGCAGGTCTTTGGAAAGCCGAGCATACTTTCTAATCTTTCCACAAAAAAGTCTGAAACGGTATGTTCTAATACCTCGGCTTCCTCATGAATTTGGTCGCTGGTATAGTCTAGATGGTGCACCAGAAAAACCTCAATCAAACGGTGTTTACGATAGAGCTCAGATACAAGTTTTAAACCAATATTAGTCAATAAGTATCCTTTTTTCTTGTCTTTTAGGATGAGATTTTCGGACTGCATACGCTTGATCATTTCGGTTACAGCTGGAGGAGATACCTGCATTCGAGCAGCAATTTCCTTATTGGTAATCTTAGGAACATCCATGCCAATCTCATAAATACATTTTAAATAGTCTTCTTTATTTGGTGTCATTCGCATTTCCTTGTTTATTATCTCCATCTAGTATACCAAAAAAAGCTAGATTTCTCTAGCTTATTGCTACAAGAGCTGGACTTAGTTGAGTTCTTTTGCAGCTGCAATAGCGGCTTCAAAGTCTGGTTCGCTGTTGATATTGTCTACGTATTCGACATAGCGGATGGTGTTGTCGGTATCGAGAACAAAAACTGCGCGTGCAAGCAGATGCCATTCATTGATTAAGAGGGCATAATCGCGTCCAAAGGAGTGGTCGAAGTAGTCTGAGAGCATGATGGCATTTTCAATACCTTCAGCACCGCACCAACGTTTTTGGGCAAAAGGGAGGTCCATAGAAACAGTCAAGACGACTGTGTTGTCCAGTCCAGCCAGTTCTTGGTTAAAGCGACGCGTTTGAGTTGAGCAGATACCTGTATCGATAGAAGGCACGACACTCAAGACTTTTTTCTTCCCATCAAAATCAGCTAGAGATTTTTTAGAAAGGTCTGTTGTAGTGAGAGAAAAATCAAGCGCCTTGTCACCGACTTGTAGTTGTTTACCTGTAAAGCTAACAGGATTTCCGAGGAAAGTTACCATAGGATACTCCAATCTTTTTTCTTCCATTTTAGCTGAAACAGTCAGAATTTTCCAATGATTTGACCGGAAATATGGCTATAGAAAAAACGCCAGCTCACGTGAGAATGACGTTTTTCAGAGGCCTATACTCAATGAAAATCAAAGAGCAAACTAGGAAGCTAGCCGCAGGTTGCTCAAAACACT
>NZ_JUOS01000118.1 GCF_001075875.1 Streptococcus oralis | reverse complement strand
TGCCAAAGGTAGCTCTTATGCCTTTACCTTTGAGTTCAACCAAGATACCAATTCAGAGTTTATCAAGAAACTTGTGACTGTTAAGTGGGATGCCAAAGGTGGCCAATGGTCTTACGTTATCAATCAAGACTTCCTAAACTCTCTAGGAGTTAAAGGAACCTTTGATGCAGATTTCTACATCGAGGCGGAGCGTATTGAAACTGGTGATAAGATTGAGAATACTTTCATCAATATTGTCAATAAAGAAGAAATGACTGCCAAGGTTATTACTCGTACACCAGAGCCACCTAAACCAAAACACCCAGAAAAACATGTACTTGATAGAACTGGCAAGAAAGTCCTTGATGGCAAAGAAGTCCAGCTAGGTGATTTTGTTCAGTACCTTCTTGATGGTGCAACTATTCCAGAAAGACACCATATGTTGTACCAATATGACGGTTTGGATAAGCTTGATACTAAGCATGACCGATATACTGGTAATTGGAAGGGTATTATCAAGGGTACAGAATACACAGCAGAAAAAGAGCTTGTGTTACCTTATGATGTGACATTGAAAAATGGTAAGGTTATCAAGGCAGGAGATAAGATTGCCAAAGGTAGCTCTTATGCCTTTACCTTTGAGTTCAAC
>NZ_JUOS01000117.1 GCF_001075875.1 Streptococcus oralis | reverse complement strand
AAGTGCGGTAGCAAGTGCTTCAGCGTCAACAAGTGCAGTAGCTTCAGCCTCAGCATCAACTAGCGCGGTAGCTTCAGTCTCAGCGTCAACAAGTGCGGTAGCTTCAGCCTCAGCATCAACAAGTGCGGTCGCATCAGCCTCAGCGTCAACAAGTGCGGTAGCTTCAGCCTCAGCATCAACAAGTGCATCAGCATCAACTAGCGCGGTAGCTTCAGCCTCAGCATCAACAAGTGCGGTCGCTTCAGCTTCAGCGTCAACAAGTGCAGTAGCAAGTGCCTCAGCGTCAACAAGTGCAGTAGCTTCAGCCTCAGCATCAACAAGTGCAGTCGCATCAGCATCAGCATCAACTAGCGCGGTCGCTTCAACCTCAGCATCAACAAGTGCAGTCGATTCAGCCTCAGCATCAACTAGCGCGGTTGCTTCAGCCTCAGCATCGACTAGCGCAGTAGCCTCAGCTTCAGCATCAACCAGCGCGGTAGCAAGTGCTTCAGCATCGACTAGC
>NZ_JUOS01000116.1 GCF_001075875.1 Streptococcus oralis | reverse complement strand
AAATCCTTACTTTCTACACCTTCTCAATATTATTACAGAAGGATTTATACCAACCTATTATAGTCCAATAAGAAATGGAATGCAAGCGTTTGCCTAAAATTTATGAAATTGGAGATTTTTCTCTTAAAATAATAGTTTTAATCCAAAATTCTGGTTTGATAGTTCCCTTAAAATACCAAAAAAACTGACTTCTTTTTCAACATAAGGAAAGAAAGCCCTAATAACACCCTATTGTAGTGCAAATGTCTAAGGAAAACAAGTGTTAATTTATATCAAAAATTTGAATCTCTAAGAAAAGATAAAAGAGAGTGGGACAGAAATCGGTAATTCGTTAGAATTCGATTTCGTCGTCCCACCTCCGCA